>DAIDJI010000421.1 GCA_027451455.1 Planctomycetales bacterium
CAGCGAGGACATCGCCGAGCAGTTGCAGAAGCGATCCAGCTTCCGTCGAACGATGAAGCGGGCGATCGAGCAGACGATGGACGGCGGCGCCAAGGGGGTCAAGATCCAGCTCTCGGGCCGGCTCGGCGGGGCCGAGATGTCAAG
Source organism: Planctomycetales bacterium (assembly GCA_027451455.1). GTDB lineage: Bacteria > Planctomycetota > Planctomycetia > Isosphaerales > Isosphaeraceae > JAKAUH01. The sequence continues at coordinate 145 of DAIDJI010000421.1, forward strand.
GACGGAGGCGGCGGCGGCGGGCTCGGTTCCGCTCTCCACACTCCGGGCCAAGGTCGACTATGGCTTCTCCGAGGCCAAGACGGCGCAGGGCCACATCGGGATCAAGGTATGGGTCAACCAGGGCGACTATTTGAAGATGGAGGCCGGCGATGGCTCTGATGCCCAAGCGGGTCAAGTACCGAAAAAGCCAAAAAGGCCGCGTAAGAGGTAATGCGACCCGCGGCAACTACGTCGCCTTCGGCGAGTTCGGCATTCAGTGTCTGGAGTCCGGGCGTATCAGTGCCCAGACAATCGAGGCTGGTCGAATCGTCGCCAGCCAGGCGGTCAAGGGGGGCGGCAAACTCTACATCCGCGTTTTCCCGCACAAGAGCGTCACGGCGATTCCGGCCGAGACTCGAATGGGTAAGGGAAAGGGTGAAGTGGAGTTCTGGGCCGCCGTTGTGAAGCCCGGAACCATCCTGTACGAGGTCAGCGGGCTCTCCGAGGAGGCGGCCCGAACCGTTTTCGCCCGGGTCGCACACAAGATGCCCGTTGCCTGTCGGTTCGTCGCCCGTCGGCCGACGATCTGATCTGAGCCCTCGGCGGCGTGCTCCGCTGAGGGAGTTGTCGAGAAGGAAACCCTGATCATGAGCAAGCCGGCCGAACTCCGCGAGCAGACCGACGAACAGCTCGAGCTGACCCTGCGCGAGGTGCAGAACAACCTGTTCCGGCTCCGGCTCCAGAGCGAGACCGAGCGGCTGGAGGCCCCGAGCGAGATCGTCCGGGCGAAGCGTGAGATCGCCCGAATCAAGACGATCCTCCGCGAGCGTGCCCTGGGCCGCGAGCGGGAGCTGGCCGGGGTGGCCCCGGCGCCGGCTCCCTCGCGATGAGTCGTCATCCGCCCGACGAGGGAACCAGTATCCGATGAGCCAAGCAAGTTCAGCGCAGAGTCAGACGACGTCAACGCTCCGGGGCCGTCGCAAGACGGAGATCGGGATGGTGGCGTCGGACAGGATGAACAAGACGCGGCGGGTCGTTGTCGAGCGGCTCGTACCGCATCCGAAGTACGGCAAGATGATGAAGCGGCGGACCATTTGCCACGCTCACGACGAGCTGAACAGCTCGCATGTGGGCGACCTGGTCGAGATCATGGAGACCCGCCCGCTCTCCAAGCTCAAGCGGTGGCGAATCGTCCGGATCGTTCGTCCCGGGGCCCAGCAGGCCCTCGGTGGCGAGAGCGAGGCCGATCGCCCGAAGAGTTGACCGATCGCTCGGTCGAGTCGAGTAAGTAGGCAGGGGGACCGGACCGCCCACCATCGGCGGTGACCGCCCCGCAGCGAGGATCCTCGTCCCATGATCCAGATGCAGACGCGGCTCGACGTGGCCGACAACACGGGCGCCAAGGAAGTGATGTGCATCAAGGTGCTCGGCGGGAGCGCCTCGCGGTACAAGCGACGCGTGGCCGGGCTCGGCGACACGATCATCGCCAGCGTCAAGAAGGCCTCGGCCGGCGGCGACGTCAAGGCGGGCGACGTTGTTCGTTGCGTGATCGTCCGCACCCGCAACCAGACGCGACGGACCGACGGCTCCTACGTCAAGTTTGACCGGAACGCTGTCGTCCTCATTGACAACGAGAAGAACCCCCGCGGGACCCGTATTTTCGGGGCGATCGCCCGCGAGTTGCGAGACCGCCAGTTCATGAAGATCATCAGCCTGGCGGCCGAGGTCGTCTGACCGGACCGCGTGCCGAACCGGGAGCGAGTTGACGAGCCATGCATATTCGAAAAGATGACCAGGTCGAGGTGATCGCCGGTGACGACAAGGGGTCCGCGGACGACCGTCGGATCGCCAAGGTCCTCCGGGTGATCCCCGAGCGGAACAAGGTGGTGGTCGAGGGGATCAACCGGGTCTTCAAGCACATGCGGCCGACCCAGAAAAATCCCCAGGGCGGACGGCTCTCCAAGGAGATGCCGATCGACGCCTCCAACGTGATGCTCTACTGCCCGAAGTGTACCCGCGGCGTTCGGATCGGACACCGCTACACCGATGAAGGGCAGAAGCAGCGGTATTGCAAGTCGTGCGGGTCGTCGCTCGGCAACCTGGGCCCGGCCAAGCCGGCCCGTGCGAAGTCGGCGAGTACCTCCTGAGTCGTAAGAGTCAATCTACGGGGCCGGGATAGGCCCTGATCGGGATCGAAGGCGAAGCCCGCGAGGCCGGCGAAGGGCCGGATTCCCGCGGGGATGCGGAAGGACGATGGGCATGGCTCGTCTGCAGGACCTTTACAAGAACGAGATCTCGAGGAACATCGCGGCGAAGTTCCAGCACGAGAATCCGATGGCGATCCCCCGGCTGCTCAAGATCGTCGTCAACATGGGCGTCGGGCGGGCGACTCAGGACAAGACGCTCCTGGATTCGGCCGTCGATAACCTTGCCAAGATCACCGGACAGAAGCCGCTGGTGACCAAGGCCCGGACTTCGGTCTCCGGATTCCGTCTCCGCGAGGGGAACGACATCGGCTGCAAGGTGACCCTCCGAGGGCGCCGGATGTATGAGTTTCTCGACCGGCTGATCTCCGTCGCCCTTCCTCGTATTCGCGACTTTCGCGGGCTCAATCCGAACAGCTTCGACGGGCATGGCAATTATAGCCTGGGTCTCGCCGAACAGGTCGTGTTCCCCGAGATCGACGCGGACCGGATTCAGCACACCCACGGCATGGACATCACGATCGTGACCTCCGCCATTAACGACGACCAGGCCCGTGAACTCCTCCTCGCCTTCGGACTGCCGTTCCGCCGGCCGGGCGGAACCGGTGCGGCGAAGGCTTCGTGATCGAGCGAATCGACCCCACGCACGCAAACGAGGCGCGAGACGAATGTCGACCAAGGCGCAGAAGATCAAGTCGGAGACGCCCCGGAAATTCGCGGTGCAGCATCGGAACCGATGCCGCCTCTGCGGGCGTCCCCGGGCCTATTACCGGAAGTTCGGTATCTGTCGGATCTGCTTCCGGAACCTGGCCAGCCGCGGCCTGATTCCCGGCGTGAAGAAGGCGAGCTGGTAACCAACCTCGCCGGCCTCGCCGTCCGGTCGGAAGACCGGAGACGCGTTCCGGCCGCGATAGTCCGTCGCGGCGACCACGATGAAGGCAGGCGGCCGGGCCCTGTGGCCCGCCCGATAACCCCGGATCGTCCCCGACTCGCACAGCGCAGACCCGCCGCACCGACGCTGGCGCCCCCCGGACCCGATTCGTCCGGGAGAGTGACCGGCCCCGGCGTTACCCGCGGCGGCTGATGAAGGCCCGTTCGCCATGATGACCGACCCGATCGCCGACATGTTGACCCGGATTCGCAACGCCGTCCGTATCGAACGGACGGTCCTCGACATGCCCGCCTCAAACATGAGGCGGGGCATTGCACAGGTCCTCAAGGACGAGGGTTATATCTGGGACTACGAGGAGATCGAGACCGAGCCGGCGCGGACGCTCCGGCTGCACATGAAGTATGGCCCGAACGGCGAGCGGCTGATCACCCGGATCGATCGGGTGAGCAAGCCCGGCCGACGTGTCTACAAGGGCTATCGAGACCTCAAACCCATCCTCGGCGGCATGGGAATTCAAATTCTCAGTACGCCCCGCGGTGTCATCAGCGACCGCCGCGCCCGAGCCGAGAAGGTCGGTGGCGAGGTCCTGGCCCTGATTCATTGACGTCCGATCCCTGCCGGCCGTTTCGGGCCGCATCGCCCAGGATTTTGATTAGCGGAGAGCCAGTCATCATGTCGAGGATCGGACGTAAGCCCATCCCCGTGCCACCGTCGGTCAAGGTCTCGATCGCCGATTCGATGATCGAGATCGAGGGTCCCAAGGGGAAACTCAGCTATTCTCACCGCCCGGAGATCGGCGTCTCCTTCGATCAGGGGAGCCGCGAGATCACCGTCACCCGCGCCAACGACGAGCGTGAGAACCGGGCCCTCCACGGCCTCACTCGCAGCCTCGTCGCCAACATGGTCGAGGGCGTGACCAACGGCTACACGAAGCGACTGGAAATCGTCGGCGTTGGTTACCAGGCGCAGTTGAAGAAGGCCAACACCGTGGCCCTTCAGGTCGGTTACGCCAACCAGATCGTTCTGGAGGCACCGTCGGGCGTGAGCGTGACAGTGCCGGACGCCACCCATGTCGTCATCACCGGCCCGGACAAACAGGCCGTCGGCCAGTTTGCCGCCGTTGTCCGCGATGTCCGCCGGCCCGAACCGTACAAGGGCAAGGGCATCCGCTATGAGGGCGAGGTCGTCCGCCGCAAGGCCGGCAAGGCGTTCGGGTCGAAGTAAGGTCGTCTGGACCGTCCGAGAGAGGTAAGGGATCGTCCCGTGAACACCGCGAATCATCATCGGTCCGTGCAGAATCGCCGGCTCCGTCGCCAGCGGCACGTCCGCAACCGGATGTCGGGGACCCCCGAGCGTCCCCGGCTCGCCGTCTTCCGCAGCTCGAAACACATCTACGCCCAGATGATCAACGACTATACCGGGACGACCCTCGTCGCCGCCAGCACCATGGAACCGGAGATCCGGTCCCAGGTGAAATACGGCGGCAACAAGGCCGCCGCCGAGATCGTCGGGCGGATCGTGGCCGAGCGCGCCAAGCAGGCGGGTATTGACAAGGTTTGCTTCGACCGCCGAAGCTACAAGTATCATGGCCGAGTCGCCGCGCTGGCCCAGGCCGCTCGCGACGCCGGGCTTCAGTTCTAGGCCCCCCGCGGGGCACATGCGAGCCATCATCCCGTATTCGACTGTCGTAATGGAGGTATTCGTCCGTGTCCAGCGACGCACGTGACCGCGATCGCGACCGCGGGGATTGGACCGAAAGCGTGGTCTCGATCCGCCGATGCGCGGCGGTCGTCAAGGGTGGCCGGCGCTTTAGCTTCAACGCACTTGTGGTCGTCGGCAATGGCCGAGGACAGGTCGCCTGGGGCTACGGCAAGGCCAACGAGGTCCCCCCAGCGGTCGAAAAAGGCGTCAAGGACGCCCACAAGCAAATGAAGCGGGTGAACCTCAAGGGGAGCACCATCCCCCATACGGTCATCGGTCGGTTCGGGGCAGCCCGGGTCATTCTGATGCCCGCGGCGCCCGGCACAGGCGTCATCGCCGGCGGGGCTGTCCGCGCCGTCGTCGAGTCGGCCGGCGTCCGCGATATCCTGACCAAGAGCTTCGGCTCCAATAACAAGCTCAACCTGGTCAAGGCGACCATCGACGCCCTGACGCAGCTTCGGACGAAGGACG
>DAIDJI010000422.1 GCA_027451455.1 Planctomycetales bacterium
GTGGCAGCGAGATACTCAGCTCCGACTCGTACTGAGCCGGCCTGGTGACAGAGCGTTGCGGAAATCATCTCGATCGGAACCAGGAGGGCCCGACCACACGTCGGCCCCTCCCGGCTATCTCGGAGGACGCGGATGACTGGTTCGATGCTTCGCGCCGGCCTGGCGGCGATCCTGACGGCCACGCTTGCGATCGGTTGCGGCCCCTCTTCGGACGTCCCTCGGTCGCTGGAACAGCTCTCGATCGGCCAGGTTGGGCAGATTTTCCACAGCTTCCAGAAGGCGAAAAAACCAGCCCCGAAGGAATTCGCCGAGATCCAGCCCATGATGGCCCGGTTCCCCGCGGCCGTCGAGTCGATCCGTTCCGGGGATGTGCTCGTCTTCTGGGGCGCCGGCATCGAGGAGGGTCCGGACGCGTCCTCGACGGTCCTCGCCTATCAGAAGGATGTTCCGGAGAAGGGGGGTGAGGTACTGATGCAGGACGGCACACCCAGGCGGATGACGCCCGAAGAGTTCCGAGACGCGAAGAAGCCCGCGGGGGCCTCGACCGAGCTCAAGCTACCGGCCCGGGGCAAAAAGAAAAAGTAAAGTCATGTCAAGGAAAGAGGGGAGTCCCGAGGCTTCGATTGCGGCCGAGATGGCGACCCGGAGCGCGGCGTCGGGTCTGATCCTGATGGCCGCCTGGCTGGGGCTGGCGGCTGGCTGGGTCGAGGTCGGGACGAGGGTTTTCCTCAAGAATGCCCTCGGGCCTGGCTACATGTATCTGATGATCCGGCATTTCGTGTGGTTGGTGCCGCTGGCCAACGGTCTGATCTTCCTGGGCGCCGGCCTGAGTCTGGCAGCGATCTCGCGACGCTGGCCGGTTTTGGGCCCCTGGATCGGCCGACGAATGCTTCTGGCCCTGGCGATCCTGCCGCCGATGCTGGTGGCCGGGCGACCGATCTACTCGTGGGCCTGGCTCCTCCTGGCCGGGGGAATCGCGATCCGGGTGATGCCGGCTCTTGAGCGGTGGCCGATCGACTGGTGGAACTGGGGGCTTCGGACCCTCCCTCTTCTGCTCGGGGCGGTTCCTTGCACCGCTGGAATCGTCGTCGTCGGCTCCTGGCTCGCCGAGGCCCGGCAGGCTGCGGGACCGATGCCGGCGGCCGGCTTGCCCAACGTCCTGCTCGTCATCCTCGACACGGTTCGGGCGGATCGGCTCAGCCTCTACGGCTATGGGAGGCCGACCAGCCCGGCCCTGGAGCGACTCGCAAAACGCGGCATCCGATTCGACGAGGCGAGGTCAGCAGCGCCCTGGACGCTCCCCTCGCACGCCAGCTTTTTTACCGGCCGGTGGCCCCACGAGCTGCACGTCGGATGGAACGATCCGCTCCAGACCGATTTCCCGATGCTGGCCGAATATCTGGCCTCGCGCGGCTACCAGACGGCCGGCTTCGTGGCGAACCTTCAGTATTGCTCCTATGACGCTGGCCTCGATCGCGGCTTTGCGCATTACGAAGACTACCCCTTCGACCTGGCCCATCTCCGACCGCTTCGGGCCGCGATCCTCCTGGAATTCGCCTGGAACGCCGCAACCTGGGCGGGCGTCTCCATCGGACTCGACCGCTACAATCCCATCCTTCACTGGCTCCTTGACCCGGATCGCAAGGATGCGGGAGTCATCAATGACGAGTTCCTCGGCTGGCTCGAACGTCGGGGCGATCGCCGACGGCCCTATTTCGCCTTCCTCAACTACTACGATGCCCATTCTCCGTATCTGCCGCCCGAGGGGACACGATTCCGATTCGGGCCGGGCCCCCGGTCTGTCCTCGATTTCTTCGTCCTGGTCGAACGCTGGAAGGAAATCGACAAGCTCCGCCTCGGCCAGAATTTTATCAACCTGATCCTCGACTCGTACGAGAACTGCCTGGCATACCTCGACTGGCGGCTCGGCCGGCTCTTCGTCGAACTACAGCGCCGGGGGGCCATGGAGAATACTCTGGTCATCATCGCCGCCGACCACGGCGAGGAACTGGGCGATCACGAACTCTTTGAGCACGGTGAAAGCCTGTATCGTCCGGAGATCCACGTCCCGCTTCTGATCCTCCTGCCGAAGGGAGAACATGCAGGGATGGTGGTTCGCGAGACGGTCAGCCTGCGCGACCTGCCGTCAACGATTGTGGACGTGGTCGGCCTGGCGGACGGATCGCCGTTTCCCGGTCGGTCGCTCGCCAGGTACTGGCAAACTGGCCGCCCCGATCGGTCTGAGGATGGAGATGACGCCTATTCGGAGCTCCCCGCGCCAAACCCGGCCTTCCCCAGCCTGGGCCGTTCGCCGGCGACGAAGGGCCCGATGATCTCACTGGCCCGCGGCAGACACGTTTACATCCGCAATGAAGGGGACGGTCGGGAGCAACTCTTCGACGAGGCTGCCGATCCCCGCGAGCTGCGCGACCTGATCGGGGTCACCGAGGTGCAGCCGGTCCTCCAGCTCTTGCGCGATCGGCTCGATCGTCTCAGGGCGGCGAAGGCGGAACCTCGGCGATGAAGCGGCGTCTGTCCATTGATAAGCGCGTGAGTATTTATGCTGCCGTGCGCCCCGTGGGCCGTGGTCGGTCCTGTCGTCCGAATTCGAGTCTCGACCCCATCGGGGTGTTGGGTGAAGCGTTTGACTCGATTTTTCAGCCCTTCGGTGGGCCAGGACTGGCTGGCTGGACGAGGCGAAGGGGTGACATCCTGGACAGTCCTCCCGCTTGATAGACAGCCCAACGTTCCGGCCGAAGTTCGAGAAGCAGAAGTTCAGCAGGAGAAGCGGTGGACCGATGAGTTGCCCGCGCCGAGAAAAGGCTTTCGGAAAAGGCGTCGACGAAAAAGCATTAAGCTAAGAATTTTTTGATCATGTGGTTGGCATGCGGATTTATCAGGAAGATACCTGTGTTACCTCGTCGATAAAGCGGTGTAAATCGGCCTCCATTTGTCCCAGGAGGTCTCGTGTGGTCCATTTTGCGGTCGGGAGGGAGTCGGGGCCGTCGACCTCGGTCCGGGCGAAGAGGTAGAACTTGATTTTCGGCTCGGTGCCGGAAGGGCGGGCCGCGAACCGGCATCCGGGTCGGTCGGCCTGGAAGATCACCAGGTCGCCCGAGGGGTAGGGCAGGGGGGTGGGCTCGCCAGGCGGGTTGAGGGGTCGCCTCTGGTGGAGTTGGTAGTCGCACACCTCGCGGAGCGTGAGGCCGCCGATTTCTCGGGGCGGCCGGGTCCGAAAGGCTTCCATGATCGCCTGGATCTGCGCGTGTCCCTGGCGACCCTCGCACGTCCGTGTGATCAGCCGCTCGCCGTAGTGGCCGACGTCGATGTAGAGGTCGTCCAGATATTCGAGCACGGTCTGCTTGCGATCCTTGACGGTCGCGGCGAGTTCGGCGAACAGGAGCGCCGCGACCGAGGCGTCCTTGTCGCGGACGTCGGAGCCCTTGAGGTATCCGTGCGACTCCTCAAATGCGAAGAGGAAACTGGCCGGGCCTGACTGCTCGATCCGGTCGGCGATCCACTTGAAGCCGACGAGCAGGTTGTCCTCGGTTCGGATTCCTTCGCGGAGGGCCAGAGCCCGGGTCATCTCGGTCGAGACCATGGTGGTGACGAGATAATGGTCGGAGCGGAGCCGTCCGAGGTCCTCGCTCTGCTTCATCACGAAAGCGGCCAGCAGGACTCCGATCTGGTTGCCATCGAGGGTCGTCCAGTCGCCATGCGGGTCGCCGGCAGCAGGGACTGCCACACCGATCCGGTCGGCGTCGGGGTCGCTTGCCAGCACCAACTCCGCACCGATCCGGCGGGCCTCGTCGATCGCCGCCTGGAGGGTCTGAGGATACTCGGGGTTAGCGACGTGTCCGGGGACCGTCGGGAAGTCGCCGTCTGGGGTGCGCTGCGATTCGAGGACGCGGAGTCCCCGGAATCCGGCGGTCCGGAGCGTGGCGGCCACCGAGGTCTCGCCGACGCCATGCAGCGGCGTGTAGACGATCGATAGGTCACGCGCGTGGCTGACCGATTCACCCACCACCGATGTGATATAGGCGGTGTCGACCTCGGGGCCTGCATATCGGATGGAACCATCGGCGAGGGCCTCGTCCATCGGCTTCTCGGGGATCTCTCGATCCGAGGCAGCCTGGACGCAGTCGATAATCCCCCGGTCGTCTGGCGGGATGACCTGGCCGCCAGTCGACGAGTAACATTTAAAACCGTTGTCCGACGGTGGATTGTGCGAGGCCGTGATCATGATCCCGGCGTCGCAATGCAGGTGGCGGACAGCAAAAGAGAGCAGGGGAGTCGACCGGTGCCCGCGGAAGAGAATGACGCGGAACCCGGCCGCAGCCAGGACCCGGGCGCAGAGCTCGGCGAACTCGGGGGACTGGTGGCGGGTGTCGTGCGCGATCACGCAGCTTCGAGGTTCGCCGGGGTGCTTCTTCCGGGCGACGAAGTCGGCGAGCCCGCGAGCGCTCTCGGCCATCGTCCGGTCGTTCAGGACATTGGTGCCGACCGGATACATCTTGCCGCGACGGCCGCCGGTGCCGAACTCGAGGACGGCGTAGAAGGCGTCGTCGAGCTTGCCCCAGGCGCCCCGGTCGATCTCCTCGATCAACTGAGAGCGGTAGGGACGGAATGGATCCTCGACGAGCCATCGTCGGATGTTCGCCGCCGCCACTGCTGAGACCTTTCCGGCCCGTTCCGCATCGTCGAGCCGAGTGACTGCCCCCGCCGCATCGCTCATCGTTGGTCGTCCCTGCGCACCGCACTGGATGCCTACCGTACCCTCTCACCGAACGTTACCCCGATCCGCATCGGGCGACAAGCCAATCCGGCCGGTAACCTCCGAGCAGACGGGCCGGATTCGGGTCCCGGAGCCGGGCTCCTCGTTTGGCGCAACCACTGACTTTAATCAAAGTTTCTCCGGGCGAAACGACCTCCTCAGGGTTGTAAGAACGGCGTCTTTGTAAGGACGACTTGACGAACTCGACGAATCTGCTATGGAGCCACGGCATACCACCCCTTCGTCGAGGATCGCTGGCTACGAATCGCGGCGACCCTTAGTCGCGGAGAGACAAGTGTTTTGGTCGAGGGTTTCCTGGAAGGGCTGCCCCATTTCGGCGACTGGCACGTCAGTTGCTTTCCCTCTTAACGCCCTCACGAGGGCCTGATCGATACCGCCGGAAATTTTCACTAAAGTTTTCCGAATCCCTGCCCTCTCAGTCCCCTTCCCGATTCCGGAAGGGGGAGGCCCTCATCGCACCGGCGAATGAATCGCCGGACCGATTCGCATACGACACGGAGGTCACGATGGCCCGGTCCAAGTTCCGACGAGCGCCCCGCCTGGAGAACCTGGAGAGCCGCGAGCTGCTCTCGACCGTGACGCCGAGCGA
>DAIDJI010000423.1 GCA_027451455.1 Planctomycetales bacterium
CGGCTTCAACTTCAAGCGGAAGTTCATGAGCACGGGGATCAACACCTACGCCCGGGTGATGCTGGGCCTGCGCAGCCGCGACAACAGCGGCGCGTTCCGGTGCTACCGGGTGAGCAAGCTGGCCGAGATCGACTTCGACCGGATCCGGTCGCGCGGCTACTCGTTCCAGGAGGAGATCCTGTTCTGGTGCCAGCAGGTCGGCTGCCGGATCGGCGAGACGCCGATCATCTTCAAGGACCGCCGCGCCGGGGCCTCGAAGATCAACAAGCGCGAGGCGGCTGCGGCCCTGCGGATCCTGGCCCAGCTCGGCCTGGCCCGGTGGACTGGACGGCTGGCGACGCGTTCGCATTGATCGGCGGCCTGCTCGCCGGCCCGGCCGCGGAAGAGTTGCCCGGTCGTCGGCTGCGTCGGGAATCACACCCTGATTCACGAACCCGCTGATACTTTCCGATCGCGTGGGGAGGGCGAGGCTCCTGCCGAGCCGCGGGGGAAGGCTCGGCAGAAGCCTCGCCCTCCCGAAACCAGACAGGATTAGCGGGTCCGTGTATGAGATGGCTCGTCAGCCGGGAAGACACCGGAACCAGGTCCGCCCCCCAGGTTGCCGCGAACGATGGCGACTGACGTGGGAATGATCGGCCGTCACCAATCCCGTGCGCGGCGTCGCGAAGTCGATCCCAACAGGCAAGGGGGTCAAGCGGCAAAAGGCAAATGGAGCAGGACATCATGACCCTTTGTTCGGGAGCGCCGACGCCTTTGCCGGAACCTGCTTTCCGCTCCTGCCCCCTTGGCCGGACCCCTGCATCAGCGCCCGGAACTGGTCCAGGTCCCAGAACTTGACGGCGTCCCACTCGTCCTTGTTGCCGCCCGTGGTGAGTATCTGCCCATCCGCGGAGGGCCACAACCATTGCATGGTCTTCGGGGGATACAGCTTCACCCACAGGACTTCCCGATAGTCCTTCGTCTCCCAGAACATGAGCGTTCCGTCGGCGCCAGACACGACCAGGTACGAACCATCCATCGTATAGAAAATCTGATGGATAGGCGTCTGGCCGTGCCCCGGCTTCTTCGCGAAGTCGGCCAAGGTCCGCTGCACGTCCATCTCGGTCGTACTGCAGATGTAAATGAGATTTCGGGCGTTTCCTCCCAGGATCGCCAGGTCCCGACCATTGGGTGAAAAACGGGGATAGCTGACAGCCCGGCCCCGGGTGTCCACCCGGGCGATCTTCTCGCCGGTCCTGGGATTCCAGAGGGCGACCCGACCCACCGGGACTCCCCCGCGCGCGGCCGACTGCTGGCACACCGTGCAGAACATACGCCCGTCGTCCGAGAAGGCGCATCCCGAGTAAGTAAAGCCGAGCTCGTCGGAGATCTCGACCGCGGGAGCCGCCTTCCTGAGGTCGTCGACCAGGAATTTGAACGATAGGAACGGTACATCCGGGGGCTGTCGGCGGTGGTAAACCCGCACGCAGTTCGCGAACAGGTTGGGTTCCCTGCCCAGCGGGAATTCCGGAGCCGGCCCGCCCAGGTCTTCCAGGCTATGGTCGTCTTCTCTCCCACCGTAGATCTTCCGTGCATTTCCGTTGTCCAGGTCGTAAATGTAGACTCCATTCTTTTTGCCCATATTTCCAGTAATTGATACAAGCATGTGTGAGTTGTCTAGCACAAGGGAGTAGGCAGTATTCTCGGCCGCGCCCGGTTGCTCCACGACGAGCCGCTTCTGGGTGGCTGACATCACGTCCCAGATCCTGAGGGTGTCTCCCTCGGGCTGCGGTTTGATGAAGTGTCGTCGGGTACCTGTCGCCACGTCCCAGACCATCGCTGTGTGATCATAGCCACCGGTGAGGAGAGTTCGACCATCGTTCGAAGGGTAGAACGCGTACAATTGCCCCTGATGGGTCTTCAGTACGGACCGACATGGCGGCGCGTCAACTGGCCGGGTCTGAGGCTGACCCTGGCAGCGAGCGGGCACGCCGGTGACAAGGCCGATGGCCAGTGATGCGGCCGTCAGGATGACCAGCCTGGTTCGACCGAGACGGTTTGCCATGGAAGTCGATCCCCCTGGATGCTCGGATGGTCATCGGAACTGCGGACCGGGCCGAGCGCTTCTGCTGTCATTCGGGCGGACCACATCCTGGTGGTCGCCCCCCGGGAGCCTGGCCTCGTCTACCGCGACCCCGACCTCGCGAGCCTCGGCCTCGGTGCGCCCCGTCCTGAGAGCAGCGATCCGACCGGCCGAGCCTGATGACGGCATGACCCCGTCCGGACGGTCGAATGCAACCTTGCAGGTCCTATCGACCTCCTCCAACCAAACTATCGCAGCCGCGTCGACCGTGATACGCCGCTCCGCGAGAAATGGATCGACATGCAGAGTCTGTCGCACGGGGACTGGGCCGGAGGATGGGCCTTGAGGAATCCGACCCACGACGGTCGGAGGGGATCGAGCCGGGATCGGGAGTAGGTCAGGCTCTCAGCCTGACCCGGTCCGGTCCGTTCGGATCGGGCCGGAGTCGGGTCGGATCGGATCGGGCCCGCGCCAGGCTGAGTGCCTGACCTACTACGGACGGGGCGGATCGGGACCGCGCCAGGCCAGGGGACGCCGACGAGATCGACTCCGGATCCCAAGGACCGGCCCCGCATCCGCCGCCGCCGGCCCCGGCCGAACCGGCCGGTCGCGACAACGGGCCGACCGGTCCCGGCCGGTCTCCCGAGTCGCCCCGTCCGGTTCCACCCAGCCCCGAAAGGTCAGCGGGGCGGGTCGTGGCTCGGGCCTCCGCCTCATCCGCCTCGCTCTCGAGCCGGCCCGCCTCTGTCCGTCCGATCCCGGCCAGGTCCCCGGTCCGAACCGGCATCCGGCCGGCCTGTCCGGCCGGAAAACCCTGGCCTGCCTCGGTGGGCCGCGCGCAAAAATTAGGAAAAATGAAAAAAAAGAGGGAATAAAATTGGCCGGACGGCGTCTATGTAGGATGTCAGCTCTTTGACAATTCGGTCGATGGTGAACGAACGGTTCCGCCCGGGATGGCATTGCATCCGTGGTGGCGCATGGACATTTGGGTAGATTCCAGGCAGCATTTGATAGCACGCAGCCTCGGATGGTGGCCTGCTGGCCTGGAATTACCTGCGGCAATCTTGCAAGCAAGACTGCCGAACAGGATGCGTGCGTCCCGGGCGGTCGGGGCGAAGAGATGGAGGTGCGGGCTCCCGTAAATCGCGCGAACGAACCCAATCAACACGGCTTCTTCACAATCCGGCGCGCTCGACGAGGTCAGGACCGATGCGGAAATCGCGCGAACGAACCCAACGGGCCCTTGGGCCGGGTTGGATTTCGCGCGAACGAACCCAATCAGGCGGCCGACGGGGACGGAAATCGCGCGAACGAACCCAATTCGGGGTGGAATGAGGGTGGATTTCGCGCGAACGAACCCAATTCGGTGGCCGGCGGCGGCGATTTCGCGCGAACGAACCCAATTTGGGGTCCGGTAGGGTGGAAATTGCGCGAACGAACCCAATTTGCCCGCCGGATGGCTTCAAGCGGGTTAGCATGCGTGCAGTTATCGGTGCCGCCGCGTGCATGCAGGCGGCCCTTCGCCTGTCATCCGGTCGCCTCGATCGACTCGTGGATGCAAGCGGTCGGGTGGCCGGCGAAGGGACCTGGCCGGGTGTTGAGGCGGAGGATTGGCGGGAGGGGCGATCGGCCGTATGATAGCTGAGGAGACGACGCTCGGGTTCCTGTCCGGTCGGGAGGGATTCATGGATCACCGACCTTCGGTCGATCTGCTGGAATCGATTCACCTCTTCCCCGGGGTCTATCAGATCAAGGCCATCGGCCGCGCCGAGGATGAGTTCGAAGCCCGAGTTGTTGAGGCGGTTTATTCGCACGTGGCGGCGCGGTCGGACCTGGACTACTCGGTGCGGAGCACGCCCGGCGGGCGCCATGTCGCGCTGACGCTGGACATCACGGTCCAGACGGCCGAGCAGGTGCGGGCCATCTATGCCGAGATCCGCGATCTGAAGGGTCTGACGCTGCTGCTCTGAGCCCGGCGTGCCCTCCGTCGACCGCGTGGTCGAGCGGGCGGGCCCGATGAACTGGAGGTCCCATTCCGCGCGGCGCGGCCTGGCCGGCCGGAGGCGGATGGAAGCGGTCGACACGATGACTGGCCAGCCGGTTTCGCCGCAGTGGATCGACGTGTCGCAGGCCGAGGATCAGCGCGATGTGATTCATCGCGCGGTCGCGTGCCTGGCGCAGGGGGGCGTGGTCGGCCTGGCGACCGAGACGGTCTACGGCCTGGTCGCCAGCGCCCTGGACCCTCGAAGCGTTGCGCGGGTGCGGCAGTTGCGCACCGGCGAGGCGTCGCGGCCCTTGACCCTCCTCTTAAAAGGCCCGTCGGAGGTCACCGACTGGGTGCCGCGGATCTCGCAGGTGGGGCGGCGGCTGGCCGGCCGGCTCTGGCCGGGGCCGGTCACGCTGGTCTTCGCCCCGACGATGGCCGACGGCCTGTATCAGCGCTTGCCGGGCGAGGTCCGTACGCTGGTCTCGCCCTCGGGCGAGGTGGCCCTGCGGAGCCCGTCGCACCCGATCGTCCGCGACGTGCTGCGGCTGCTGCCGGCGCCGCTGGTCATCGCGATGGTCGCGAGCAAGCAGCATCCGGTGCCGATCACGGCCGAGCCCCTGCGCGGGCTCGCGGGGGTGGACATGGTCATCGACGCCGGGCCGACTCAGTATCGCCAGTTCGCGACGGTGGTCAGGGTCGAGGACCAGGGCTGGGCGGTCGAGCGTCCCGGGGTGGTCGACGCCGCGACCCTCGCGCAGACGGCCAGCCTGATCATCCTGTTCGTCTGCACGGGAAACACCTGCCGCAGCCCGATGGCCGAGGCGATCTGCAAGGTCTTGCTGGCCCGGCGGCTGGGCTGGGCATGGGGCGCGGGGGTGGGATGGTTCGTGCTGCTGCCGGTCGTGCTCAGCCGCCGCAGCGTCATGAAGATGCGCGGCGCCCGCGTCGCCGCCTCGTTCCTGTCCGCGGTCCCGGGGCTGACGGCGGCGCTGCTGCTGGCCCGGCCGCTGTGGTACCTCACCACCGGCATGGCGCGGCTGCGGCCCTCGACGCGGGACACCGCCGGTGAGCTCGGCTCATACTGCCTCGCCGCGATGACGCCCGGCACGCCCCCCTGGATTCTGCCCGACGGAATGGCGAAGCGAATCCCGGCCGGCTGGCATCTGGTCTTCGTCATGCATTACCAGCCGGTGGGAACGGTCCAGTACGATCAGACCCAGATCGGGCTGGTGTTCGCGGACCGGACCGCGGTCCGTCGCGAGGTCGCCACTCAGCTCCTCTTCGATCCCGAGCGTGTAGGCGTGGCCGGCGAACTTGTGGTCCAGCACCGGG
>DAIDJI010000424.1 GCA_027451455.1 Planctomycetales bacterium
CGACGGCGGTCGCTTCGTGGATATCAGCGACTCCTCGGGCGTGCAGGTTCGAACTCCTGATCTTCAGGTCCCGGTCGGCAAGTCGCTGGGCGTCGCGCCCTACGATGTCGATGGTGACGGTCTTGTCGATATTGCCGTCGCCAACGACACGGTCCAGAATTTCCTCTTCCATAACAAGGGTGGCGGAAAATTCGAGGAGACCGCCCTCCTCTGCGGTGTCGCGTTCGACTCGAATGGCTCGCCTCGCGGTGGTATGGGCGTGGACTGGTCCGCGTTCCTCAACGACGAGCACCTCGGCCTGGCCGTCGGCAATTTTGCCAACGAGATGACCGCGCTTTACGTCTGCGATCAGCCGGAGTCGATGGTCTTCTCCGATCTCGCCAACGTCTACGGCCTCGGCGCCCCGACGCAACCTCCACTGAAGTTCGGACTTTTCTTCTTCGACTACGACCTTGATGGCCGGCTCGACCTGCTCTCGGCAAACGGACATCTCGAGCCGGAGATCTCGCGCGTCCAGGCCAGCGAGCATTACGAGCAGCCGGTCCAGTTGTTCTGGAACTCGGGTCGCCCCGGGCGTACGCTCTTCACGATGGTCGGCCCCGAGCAGGCTGGTCCCGACCTCTTCCGGCCGATCGTCGGCCGGGGCTGCACGTACGCCGACATGGATAACGACGGTGATCTGGATGTCCTGGTCACCGTCAATAATGGCCCGCCGCATCTCTTCCGAAACGAGGGGGGCAATCGGAACCACTGGCTTCGGCTGGTCCTCATCGGAGACGGCAAGAAGTCAAACCGTGACGCCATCGGCGCGAAGGTGGAGTTGAAGGCGGGCGAACTCTCCTGCCGTCGCCAGCTCTTCCCCTCCAAGAGTTACCTGTCATCCGTCGAGTTTCCCCTCACATTCGGCCTCGGGTCGTCGGCAAGGGTCGATGAATTGACGATTCGATGGCCGTCGGGTAAGGAGACGAAACGATCGAACCTTCCGTCTGATCAGGTGCTTCGGATCGAGGAGGATCCGGCCGCGCCTTGAGCCCTGAGTGCGAGTTGTAACCTTTTCGACTTTCGGGCGTAGAATGGAAGTGGAGGCCGAGACCAGACCGGCCTCCCTTTCCCTTGCCGCACCTCGACGCCGCGGCGATGGTGCCAGAACCGAGGAGACGACCCGCGGGGGCCGCGATCGCCGTCCGCGTGTTGGGAGTTTTATGGAGCAAGTCGGATCCCAGTCTCTGTCGATGAAGAAGAAATGGTGATGCGCAAGGCGCCCTCCTTCGCATCCACCCGAGAAAGGAAGGGCCCTTCGATCAGGTGACGGTCGTGCGATCGATCAGGCCCCGGGATCGGCCAGGTATCCGGTAAGGGTCGCGATGCCGTGAGGCATCGTCGGCGGGAGTGGCGTTGACCGAAGTAAACGACTTTCCGCCCCCCATTTGCCAGCCGCCGGTCCCGGGCGCACAATCTTGTTAAACACTCGTAAAGCGGGTGTCCAGCGGGAAGGAAGGGCTAACGGTATGTTGAGCCTCTTCGGACCGGCGCGAGATGGCTTCTGCGATGGCGTGTCGCGGCGCGACTTCCTGAAGGTCGGAGGACTGGCCCTGGGCGGCCTTTCTTTCTCGGGACTGTTGCAGGCCGAGAGCCGGGCGGGCCTCCATCGCTCCCACAAGGCGGTGATCATGGTCTTCCTGGCAGGGGGACCGCCCCACCAGGACATGTTCGACATGAAGCCCGATGCGCCGGAGGGCATCCGGGGTGAGTTTCGCCCGATCCCTACCAGCGTCCCGGGGATCCAGATCTGCGAGCACATGCCACGGCTCGCGGGGATGATGGACCGGTTCGCGATCGTCCGCTCAATCGTGGGTGCCGGTCCGGATCATTCGGCCGGCCAGTGCCTGACCGGCTACAAGGACCTCGTGAGCAAGGCCCAGGGCGGGCGGCCCAGCCTCGGCGCGCTGGTCTCGCAATTGAAGGGCCCGGTGCATCCGGATGTCCCGGTCTTCGTCGGTCTCTCGCCCCGGACGGGCGAGCCCCGATGGGGGAATCCCGGCGATCCCGGTTACCTTGGGTTGGCCCACGCTCCCTTCACACCCTTCCGATCCGAGTCCCGGACGAGCCAATCCAACGGCGCCGGTGGCGGAGCAAATCTCGACGCCACTGCGCTCGACGCCACTCGGCTCGCGGGCCGCCGATCGCTCCTGGCCCAGCTCGACGGATTCCGACGCGCCTTCGACAACGATGACGCCGTCCGCGGGATGGATAGCTTCACTCAGCGTGCCTTCGAGGTGTTGACCTCTCGCCGGGTCTACGATGCCCTCGACGTGACCCGCGAAGACCCAAAGGTGCGGGCGCGATACGGCGGAGGGGATGCCATCCACGAAAGCGACGGCCCACCCGCCTGGATGGACCAGTTTCTGATGGCCCGCCGGCTGGTCGAGGCTGGGGCGAGGGTTGTCACGCTCGGCTTCGGCCGATGGGACACGCACTCTCGGAACTTCTCGACCAACCGAACGCGCATCCCGAAGCTCGACATGGCGCTCTCGGCACTGCTGGAAGACCTGTACGACCGCGGGCTCGATCGCGATGTCTCGGTGATCGTCTGGGGCGAGTTCGGCCGAACGCCGACAATCAACAAGAACGCCGGCCGGGACCACTGGCCGGCTGTCAACTGTGCACTCCTCGCCGGCGGCGGAATGCGGACGGGACAGGTCATCGGCGCCACCGACCGACATGCCGCCTATGTCGTCGACCACCCCGTCTCGTTCCAGAACGTCTTCGCAACGCTTTACCATAACCTGGGGATCGATCCGGCCACGGCCGTCTCCGACCGTGGCGGCCGTCCCATGACCCTGCTCGACGAGAAGGAGCCGATCCGCGAGCTGATCTGATCTCATGAACCGCCGAGATACCGCGACTTCGAGAAAACACGAAGGTTCGGAATCGCGACCGTTTCCTCGGTATCTCTACGGTTCATTCGCCCGTGTTTGCTGGACCTGGGTATCCTGCCTGGCGGGTGATCGGCGATGGAGGCCCATCTCTTCAAGCAGTCCAACACGGTGCCAGGGTTTGCCGGAACGGTATCGATTGAGACAGGCCTGGTAATAACCGACAACGGGGTCCCTGGGTGGCGTGACAGCGATGGCCTTGCTCTGCATCTGGGCGGCGGCGGTGTAGTCGCCCGACTCCGCATAGGCCGCGGCGAGGGTCGCCAGCGCCCGGGGCGATTTCCACTGGGTGAGCTCGCAGGCCCGCGTCGCCGAGGCGACGGCACTGGCCCCGTTCCGTACGCTCTGATCGGGGCAGGTCGCCAGCGTCCAGGCGCGGACGATGTTTGCCTCGACATCGTTCGCGTCGACCCGGAGAGCCGTGTCGAAGTCGGCCATCGCCTGGGGCCACTTGCCCTCCATCGCGTAGATCTGTCCCCGATCCCGGAACAGATCGGCACGCATCGACTCGTACCGGATCGCCTGGTTGAGATCGACGAGGGCCAGTTCTCGCTGGCCGAGGCTCATGCGCGCCACTGCCCGCCCACCGTATCCTGCTCCCTTCTCCGGCTCAAGTTTCACGGCCTCCGAAAAGGCCTGCACGGCCCGTTGCGGCTGCGATCGCAAAAGGTAAGACGAGCCAAGCATTAGATGGGCATCATAGTTTTTCGGGTCGATCGAGGTCGCCTCCTGAAAAACCTTGATGGCATCATCGATTTGCCGTCGCTCGACGTAAATCGATCCCCGAACCATGGGAACGTAGATCGATCGAGAACCCAACTCCCGTGCCCGGTCGAGGTCGGCGAGGGCCTTCCCGTAATCCTTGAGCTTGAAGTAGAAGACGCCGCGCTCAAGCCGCGCCTCGGACGACCGAGGATCGGCCTGGATCGCTCGCTCGGCGTCGAGAAGGGCCAGGTCCATCCGGTTGCGCGTGGCCCAGAGCATGGCTCGCTCGATCATCGCGGGGACGTAGCCTGGATCGAGCTTCAGCGCCTCGGCGAGGTCAGCAAACGATCGCTGGAACCGTTCATTGTCCTCGCAGACAATGGCACGCATCAGGTAGCCGAAGGGAGTCGGCTTCTCAATTTCCAGCTCGTTGGTGAAGTAGCCTTCAGCCTCGCTGTACGGGATGACCGCGTCGCGCGCGACCCATCCATAAAGTCCCTGACCGGGAAGGGTGACGAGGAATCGATCCCCCTCCATACGTTCGATCCGGTAGATCAGACCCGGCCGCTCGGGGCGGATCGTCTTCGCGCCGTCGATCAGGACGAGGTCGGGCGTCTTCTGCACGACATCCTGGAAATGCTTCCGTGTCGGCTTCGCCTGGAGGGCGACTCCGAACCGGATTTTCGGCGGCTCGGGACTCTCCTCGCCCCTGGCGGGGACGACGGCCAGAATCAGAGCGACGAGGAATATCGATCGGGCTCCGGCATGGCCTGGCATGGCCGCGATCCTCCAGGAACGAATCGGGAATCGGATCAACGGGGAGACCACCTGGCGGTCCGGATCCCCCCACTCCTCAGGCAGGCCGAGCCAATGACCCGGCTTTCAACCGGGAAGACCATCCGGACAACGCTATCGAGGTCTCCACCTCCGGCTCCAGGCCCGACCAGGATCGAGAGCCGAAGCAAGACGAGCGACAAGAAAGCGCGCGCGGACATGTCCGGAATCCTTTCCGGAGGAGTCACAGGGACGACTCGCCCTGGATCATGGCGCAGGCCTGAGGATCGAGCAAGACGAGATTCTCGCGGCGCGCAGGCTCTCAGAGTGTCTCGGCCGCCGAGAGCGGGTCGTCAAGGACCGCATCGAACATCGCCAGCGTCCCCTCGGTCTTCGAAGGCTTCGGCGCTGGGCGGACTCGGCCCGCCAGCCAGAGGCTCGCGATCGTCGCCGCGATCGCGATGTAGCCGACGACCTCGAAATAAAGGAGTGAGTGGCTCGCCGGATCGCTCACGAGGATCAGGCCGCCGACGTAGGCTCCCATTCCGGTCGAGAAGTGCTGGACGGCCGAATTCGCGCTCATGAAGCCGCCCCGTCGCGAGGGCTCGACGCTCCCCGTCACCATCGCCATCGCTGCGACCATCCGGCCGGCGTTGGTTAGCATCAGGGTCCCGGTCGCCGCCGCCGCGATCAGAACGGGAACCACGGGCAGGTGGGTCACGATCAGCATCATCCCAGCCGAGAGAACCGCGACGACCCGATAGACGGGTAACTTGCCGAACCGGTCGGCCAGCTTTCCGACAATCGGGGCGCCGAAGAGAGTCAGGAGCCCTCCCACAACGTAGATTGTCGGCAAATCCTGCTTCGTCAGGCCGACATTCCCCACCAGGTAGACCGCGATGTAGGGGATCACCGAGAAGCCGCCGAACATCATCGTGGCGACCAGTGCGAAGGCGCGCAGGT
>DAIDJI010000425.1 GCA_027451455.1 Planctomycetales bacterium
GGCGGCGACAAGCCAAGCCACGGTGGCGACAAGCCCAGCCACGACGACGACCGGATCGAGCGGCACTTCGACGAAGACCGTTTCGACCTCGACGTCGTCAACGCAGAGCACTCTGGCGAAGCTCGAGGCGGAACTGGCCGCGCTCAGGGCCAAGCAAAACGCGAGCACCAGCACCAGCACCACTTCGGCCTCGACAACGACGCCGACTTCGACCATCGCACCGCTACCGGTCCAGCCGATCACGCCGGCACCGCTTGCCTACAGCAGTGGACCAGCCACGGTTGCGGCCTCGCCGCATGCTACGGCCGTCCATTCGCTCGTTCGGATCCCCAGGGCCGAACGCCAGGCCGTGCAGAGGTATCTCCAAAGCCACAAGAAGTCGAACCAGCTCGACAAGTTCTGGACCGACATCAAGAAGTCGCTGGGCATCAAGTAACCCCGCCGCCCCGGCGCGGGGAGATTGGCCCGGAAATCAGCCGGCCGGCTTCGGGGAGACCCGAATGTCGGCCGGCTCGTTTCGTGCGCCAATCCCTCTCTAGGATCGATCAGCGTGGGCCCGCATCCTTGATGTCCACATCGCCCCGACGCTCGACCTTCACCTGCTCCTTGCGGACCTCGCCGCTAACCCGCTGCGTATCCTGAACGACCCGCTTGCCGACGCCGATTTCATCGGTGACGACGGCTTCCTTATGGACCGTGACCTGTTCCTCGCGGACCGGGATGCGGATCTCCTCACCCGCCTGGATCGTGCCGGCCTCGGACGAGGCCCCGCCGTGGACCGGTCTTCGCTCGATGACCACCTCCTCTCGCTCGACCGGGACGTCAATGTGACGGGTCTCCGTGTGGACCTCCTTGCCGATCCGTACCTCGCCCGTCTGGACGGGGTGCTTTTCGGCCCGGAGTCGCTCTTCCTTCAGACTCATCGTGTCGGCACCCGTTGGGCCCGTCCTGGAGGCGGCACGGTTCGCCCTGGGGGTTGTGGTCGCCGAGGTGGAGGCGATCGCGGCCGATCCCCGGTTGCTCCGATCGTACCCGCCGTGGCGACGCAGGATCGTCATGGCCTCGTCGGCTCGGCCATCGGCGTGGACCGTCACAACGGCCCGGCCAGCCTCGAACTCCTGGTCATAGTATTGAGCCTCATCCTCGGGGATGCCGTAGCCAATGAGCGCTCCGGCAACGCCGGCAACCGCCGCGCCGGCGGCGGCGTTCGACAGGATGATACCCAGTGTCCCACCCGCGATCGCTGGACCGATCACGGGGATCACTCCCGAGAGAACACCCAACCCCGCCAGGGCGCCAAGGCCCAGCCCGGTCAGCATCCCGGCGACCGCCCCCTCGCCCATCTCGGTATCGCCCTGGCCGGTCGTGGAAGTTTCCGCGGTCCCGGCTTGATGCCGCATTGCGACACCGATCTGCTCGTCGCGGAATCCAGCCTGCCTCAGCTCGGCGACCGCCTTGTCGGCCTGCTGACGATCCTCGAAGACTCCGACGATTGTGGAACGTTGTTGAGTGACAGCCATGTAAGCCTCCCGTATCAGTACTGGTTGCGTCTTGCGTTCTATGCCCATGGTCGCCGACCGACTTCGCCACCGGCCCAATCAGCGCCACCGACATACTCGACGACGCAAACCCGGCGCCACAAAAAACACAAAACTCTCTTCATCTCCCTTTATGTTCGTGCCGGCAAATACTACTGAGATCGACGTTGGGTCATTCTTGCCCGGACGATGGCGATCCGGCCTCAGAATTGCGAAGGAGATTGCAGAGGGATGAATTCAGGGATGCCGACGGCCCAGTCGCTGCTCGAAATGGGGATGATCGACGGAGGACAACGTGGGAGATCGCCAGAAACCATCGACGGTCGCGACCTGGACCCTTGCTCTGGTCGCGATGGCCGGTTGCCAGTCCCGGACGGGTGAACCCTCGGCGGGTGTTCCGGTCACGCCGACCCCGGCTCGAGTTGAGCGACCGTCGCCGCGTGAGGACGTGATACCTACCGATCGCCAGGATCATCCACGGTACTCCTACGAGACCGAGGCCGATCACCGTTTCGCCGACTTCCTCCGTGACCATTCCGGTGGGATGGTTCGGCAAGCCGCCGTTGGTCTCGAGCGAGAGGGGAAGCTTCGAGTCCAGCTTGGCCAATCGACCGCCCCCGACGACACCCTTCCGCTGACGAAGAGCATCCTCTCTGGCGTCCGCAAGGACTTCCCCGGCCGGCCGTTCGTGCTCTCGATCTACGACCCGCAGGGCGAGCCGATACTTCGGGCTCGGGTCACGCATGACGGAGAAGTCCGATACGAGGTTGTGCATGATTCGGCGGGCGCACCCCCCACTCCTGGAAATCGGTCCGAGACGCCCGCCGACCCGATAGCCCGGTCGGGAAGTACGTCCTCGGATCGTCGGTTCGCCGAGTGGGCTGAGGACCACGGGCAGAAGTACCTGCGCTATCTCCAGGCCGACCTGGAGCGTCATGGCCGGCTCTGGTTCGGCGTGACGCGCGAGGTCCGCCCGGCCGACGTCCCCGACCTGACCCGATCGCTTCTCGAAGGGGCGCACCGCGCCTTCCCCAACCGCGAGATCGTCGCCACCGTCTTCGACCCCGCCGGTGAGAGGATCGGCCGCGCCCGACTCGCCTCGGACGGCCAGGTGACCTGGGAACACTGATCGATGGCTGCTTTCGCACATCGTGGAGGACTCCGACCATGCCGCAGTGGGGCAATCAGGATTACAAGCACGCCGTCTTCGAGCAACTGGCACAGGGCTCGGGAGGCTCTGACGACCACTTCCAGCACTTCGAGAACTTCTCCTCAGGCGCCCCGAGGCGGGACGTCGAGGCCGGAGTCGGCGAGGCTTTCCACCCGGAGCGGCTTGACCGCGACCAGATTGAGCCGCAATTCCGAGCCGCTGCCGAGAAGATGCACCCGAACGAACGCGCGGAAATTGCCCAGGATCTGATGGAAAGCCTGCACGAGCGCGGTCTGGCCCCGACATGGCTCCAGAAGCTCCTGGGCCTCGGCACCACCGACCCAGGCCAGGCCTCGGCCGATGACGTCGCCCGCCTGGCCGAGTATTCGCGGCAAAACCACCCCGAGGTCTTTCGCCGGGTCATGGCCGACAAG
This sequence comes from Planctomycetales bacterium, assembly GCA_027451455.1. Classification (GTDB taxonomy): domain Bacteria; phylum Planctomycetota; class Planctomycetia; order Isosphaerales; family Isosphaeraceae; genus JAKAUH01. Next base: position 3,123 of record DAIDJI010000425.1, read on the forward strand.
CCGTTCCTCGTTCGATGGCTGGACAAGCCACTCGTCGCCGGACTGGTTGGGATCATCGCCGGCAAACTCCTGAACCGGGCCTACGATCGTCAATAAGTCCACGATCGCGGCCCCTGGTCGAAAGATATTGAGAAAGGTATTGATCATGATTGGAAACGTGATTGGTTGGGCCATCTTCGGTCTTGTCGCTGGCGGTCTGGCGCGGTTGCTCCACCCTGGTCGCGACCCGATGAACTGGATCTGGACGATGGCTCTGGGTATTTGCGGGGCACTGGTCGGCGGCTGGATCGGCTCTCAGGTTGGCATCACCACCGATCGCGGGCTCTGGAGCTGGATCGCCGCCATCGGCGGGGCCATTTTTTTACTCGCGCTCTACCACTTCATGACCGCCCGATCGGCTGTCACCTCGGGACCGGCCACCAGTGATGACTACAAGCGGTCCGTTTTCCAGGACCTCTCGCGTGGCCCGAACGGCTGAGTTTTCGAGGATGAGCAACGATGACCCGGGGGACCCTCGCCATCGCGACGGCTCCTCCGGATCTCTTCTTGCGCAGAAGCGGCGAAGTTGCCGCACCAACATCTCTGGCTTTCGCACCCGAACTTGATTATCGTCCAGTTCGTTTCCTGTCGAACTGTGAAGATTGCTGCACATACTGACCTGCAATTATGGCGTCTGTCTGGGATGAACGCCCTGAGAATGGGAGCCATGGAGCCATGCGCGACGATACAGAGGGATTGCCGTCGGGACCCTCGGCCGCCGATCTGGTCGCTGCCATTGAGGGGACGGGTTTGCTTTCGGCCTCGAAGATGCGCGAACTGCACGAGCGGCTGGATGCCTCGGGCGAGGGCAACGACGGCCGGAAGCTGGCGCGCCGGCTGGTTCGCGAGGGAACACTCACGACGTTCCAGGCTCGTCGCCTGCTCAAAGGGAAGAAGCGGGGGCTGGTCTTCGGCCGCTATATTTTGCTCGATCATATCGGGCAAGGAGCGCGCGGACAGGTTTTCAAGGCTCGACATAGCCTGATGGATCGCGTGGTCGCCTTGAAGGTCGTCCTGCCGGATGCCCATTTGAGCAAGCGAGCGGTCCAACGATTTTTCCGCGAAATGCAGATTGTCGGCCGGCTCGACCACCCGAACGTCGTCCGGGCCCTCGACGCCGACGAGCAGGAGCGCTGTCCCTACATCGTGATGGAATACCTGGAAGGTGAGGATCTCGAACAGGTCTTTGCGCATCGCGGGGCACTGCCGGCTGACGACGTTATCGATTACATGACGCAGGCAGCGCGCGGGCTCGCGCATGCGCACGAGCAGGGGGTGATCCACCGCGACATCAAGCCGACCAACCTGTTTCTGACCCGGACCGGCGTCGTGAAGGTGCTGGACCTCGGCTTTGGCGATCTGGTTGGGTCGGCGGCTCCCACCGGAGACGGCTTCGACACCGACGAGGGGGTGGTCGTCGGGACGACCGATTTCATGCCGCCCGAGCTGATCCAGGGCAAGTCGGTCGACGCTCGCTCGGACCTGTTTAGTCTTGGCTGCACGATGTACCGCCTCCTGACGGGCGACTATGCCTTCCCGGGGATCACACGTGAGGATCGGCTCCTGAAGCGGATCCGAGAGAAGCCGGTCCCGATCACCGACCTGAAGCCTAACCTGCCCTATGCCCTTGTCGAAGTGGTTCACCGCTTGCTCGCAACCCGACCGGAGGACCGATTCGCCTCGGCGGCCGATCTGGCCGATGCGCTCGAAGCGCTTCGACCGCGCTCGGACCGGAGCGCGCCGAAGTCCGCAGTCCGGCCTGTCCATAGCGAGCCAGACGCTCCGCCCGACTGGTCGCTGATCGAGTCGGCCCTCCGACCCGACGGCCCCGAAACGAGGCGCCCGTCGCGACCCGTCGAGCAGATCTCGATCACCCCTCCCACAACCCGGGACATTAGCGCGCACCGGAAGAGTCTCGAAGCGGACGGGCAAGAATCGGGTCGCGATGTTCATGAGAAGTATCGACATGAAGTCGTCCAGATGAACCAGGTTCGGGCCGAACTTCGGGCCATGGACCCAACCGCGGACGAGGAAAGTGAGGAAGCTGTTTCCACGTGGCTCGAGCGCCTCGGGGAACGGATCGGTGACTACCTCGCCGACCCGGACCCCACGCACTTCCTGATCGCCGGCACCGTGATTCTCTTGCTCCTCGGATGGGCGCTGGCCCGGTCGGTGCTGTAGCCCGGGGTATTTGGGAAGATGCTCA
>DAIDJI010000426.1 GCA_027451455.1 Planctomycetales bacterium
CCGGTCCTCGTTGTAGGAGCCGGCTCCAGCCGGCGATCCCGGTCCTCGTTGTAGGAGCCGGCTCCAGCCGGCGATCCGCACGACACCTCAAGCCGCGGCCAACTCGGGAGCAGGAGCTCCCTCCTACAGGGGTGCTTGCTTCGGTCCTTAACGCAGGGTCTGTCGTTGTTGCCGGCGATCCGCCCGGCACCTGGCTCCCGATTTTTTGGGCGATTCTTGATTCCTGTGTCACCGATCGATCACGATGACCGTAGAATCAACAGGAGCAACTGGGCAGAACTGGGAACACGCCTCGCCGATCGATCACTCGGAACGGAACCTCTGCTGGGTCGACAACTGACCCATGACCGCATGATCGGTCCGTCCGAAACGGGGAGCGACACCGATGCGGCCGCCTTATCTCTTTCCGGGCGTCCTGGTGGCGTCGATGATCCTGCTGGCGGCAACTCCGGCGCGGGCTCAGTACCGTGGCCCTGTGGAGCATGCTCGAGGAGAGAGCGTCCATGCGGCTCCTCACGGTAACCCGGCCGCAATGCCACACATCTCGCCGCAGCTCCAGAAGCAGATGGAGCAGCAGTACCGTCAGGCGATGCTCCAAGAACAGGCCCAGATGGCGGCCATGGCGAAGCAGGCCCAGCAGGCTCATCAAAATCGCCTGCAAGGCTTCCAGCAGTGGGCCAAAAACAACACCGCCTCCCCCGGACAGGCTCCGACGGGCGGGTTGAGCCATCTCCCTCAGTCTCCCGGCGCGTTCGCCGCCTGGTACAGAACGCAGAAGCATCACAAGGCGATGAACAGGTCCTACGACCCGGCCTTCGATCAGTATCGCGCCTACGAGAAGGCACAGCAGGCCAGCCGACACCATCACAACCACTCGAACACAACGGCGACCGCAAACACTGCGCCGAAGCCGCCGTCATCAACCCTGGCGAGCGCGCGGGTGGCTCCCCCGGTTCTGGCCCGGTCGGCGGCGGTTCGATCGAATCCGAAGATCGCGCCCCAACAGACGACGGCGCAGGGACAGAGCCAGCCTCAAGGACAGGCCCCGGCGTCTCCATCCCAGCCGACGACGCTCTCGTCGAATCTCCCGAATTCGACGGGCCCGATGCAAGAGTCGGTGGTTCCCGTGACGTCGGCCCCGTCGAGCAATCTCCAGCAGATGCCGCTCACGCAGATGACGTTTGCCCCGCTCGCGAAGCCCCAGCAAATGCCGCTGACTCCGATCAACTCGGCCCCGCTGGGGAATCTCCAGCAAATGCCGCTCACGCAGATGACGTTCGCCCCGCTCGCGAAGCCTCAGCAGATGCCGTTGACTCCGATGAATTCCGCCCTGTTCCCCAACCAGCAAATGCCGCTCACGCAGATCAAGAGTGCCCCGCTGCCGAAGCCGCAGCAAATGCCGCTCACGCAGATCAAGAGTGCCCCATTGCCGAAGCCTCAGCAAATGCCGATCGGCCAGATGACCTCGACTCCGTTCCCCAATCCGCAGCCGTCGACGCCGTCGCAGGGGCAGAAGCAGGCCCCCTGATCCTGATGCGGACGCGATCGACCGACTTGACCGGCACCCAGGCCGTGAGTGGCCGGGTGGACTCGTCCGATCCACCCGGTTGCCTCGCGTCCGAGACCCCTCGATTTTTTCGGACGCACGCCACCGAAAGCCTGGGCTCTCTCGTGGCTCACCGACGGGCCGGGGCGTCCGGGCGAGGTCCGGCGTTCCCCTGGCGGGGCATTTCGGCGGTCGGGTTGCGCACGACCTGCCAGTTCTTGTAGACCCCGCCCTTGAAATACTTCTCGTCGATCGGCTTGTTCGGCCGCTGATTGTCGAGGTAAAAGACGCGCGTGCTCTTGCCGTCGGGCGAGATCAGCGCGATCTGCGCAGGCAGGAGGAACTTCTTGTCGAGCGTCAGGAGAGCCATCTTGAAGGTCTCGCGGTCGCCCTGGAGCTTCGGGATCACCCGGACGAGGTAGAAATTGGCGTTCTCCTTGTCGAGGGTCATCGCGTAACGAGACTCTGCCTCGTCGGCCTTCATGTTGAAGAGGAACGGCAAGGGCCCCTCATCCAGGGCGCGCTGACGCTCTCCCTTGGCGAGCGGGAAAACATAAATCTGCTTCCCCTCGTAGAGGTACTGCCAGACGGCGTCGTTCGAGCAGATGATCGTCTCGGTGTGGGTCTTGAGCCGTGCGCCCGGCTTCTTCGGATCGGGGACCGGAACGAGCTGCTTCTTATCGTTCTCGGCGAGCTTCAGCCGGGAGAAATCCAGGTAGGCCAGCCCCGGACTCTGAAAGTAGGCGCTCCCCTCGTAGTGAACCTCGTCCTTCCACCGGAAGTCGCGGTCGACCCGGTAGATGCTCACGGCGAGCGTCTTGAGCTTCTCGCTCTGCTTCGCCCAGGCATTGAGGAGCCACTTCATCCGCGAGCCGTCCGGATCGATCGACGAGGGCGCGCGCTTCGCGTCCGGCTCCGGCGTGTGGGTCTGTGTTTGAGTCTGAGTCTGTGTCTGGATCTGGGCCGGCGGTCGCGAGGCCGCCCCGCGTCCCGGCTGCTGGGCGGTCGCCACTACGGGCACCGCCGCGATCATCGCCGTCAGCGATACCCGAAGGATGATCTGCGATGGTCTCATGGCTCGATCCGCTCCCTTTACCTGGACAGGCGCGACCCTCCGCCCGCCGGAGGCCCCCGCGCCGCGGAACCCTATCACAGTCGCCCCGATGCCACCAGACCAGACCCGCTCTGTCGCCCATCGCGGCGGCTCTGCCTGGATGGTGGGCGTGGACGATCGGCCGACCGCTGATACCGGCGTTTTGAAAAAAATACCTGATGCCGGCCCTTCCGGCACTTTTCCCAGGCCAAAAACCGCGGACAGGGCCCATCTCCCATAAACGTGATCCTTATGGCATGCCGCTTGCATCAGCAAGCGATTCGGAATGGGAGAGAATGAGGCGACGAATCCCAGACGGCCGATCGCGGCTGTCGCCGATTTGGATGAGATGAGAGGAGGCAGACGATGCGGAGCCCGCAACCGATCCGCGAGATCGCCCCGCCGGCCTGGCCGCTCCCCCTGATTGCGATCGAGGCGAAGGGACCGCGTCGACGTTGTCCGGCTTGACGCGGTTGCGCTCGCTGTTACGATGAGATGGGATATTCCGCTCCGAACGATCGGGCGGGCCCGGGATCGATCCAGGCCAGTCCGAGGGGGCGGGCAGTGAGCGAGCTCGAGACGCCAGCGGGTCTGGACCCATCCCTGGAGCGCCCGAGGCTCCGTCCGCTGAACGCCCGGCGGATCGACCACCAGGGTCAGGCGTTCGTGATGCTCCAGGATCCGGCCGGCGTGGTCGCGCAGTCGGTGCTGATCCCCCTCGACGGCTACGCCCGTCTTTTCCGCCATTTCGACGGCCAATCGACCCTCACCGAGATCCAGGCCCGGGCGCTCCAGGAGACGGGACAGTTCGTCCCGATGAAGGACCTGCTCGACCTGGTCCGCCAGCTCGACGAGGCGATGGTCCTCGACGGCCCGGCCTTCGGCCTCTTCCTCGAACAGTATCGCCAGGGACGCCAGCGACCGCCGGCGATGGCGGGGCGATCGTATGCCGGCTCGCTCCGGGCGCTCCAGGCGCAGATGGAGCAGCTCTTCGTCGGCCGCAACGGCTCGGGCGCCCCGGCGCTCGAGGCCACGCCCCGGCTCGACGGCTTCCGGGGGATCCTCAGTCCTCACATCGACTTCCACCGCGGCGGGCCGGTCTACACCTGGTCGTATCGCGAGCTGGTGGAGAAGTCTCCGGCGACCACCTTCGTCATCCTCGGCGTCGCCCATCAATACTGCCGACGTCGGTTCGCCCTGACTTACAAGGACTTCGAAACGCCGCTCGGCGTCGCCCGGACCGACCGAGCGTACGTCGATGCGCTCGCCGCGATTGCCGGCCGCGACCTCTTCGACGACGAGCTTGTCCACCGAACCGAGCACTCGATCGAGTTCCAGGTCGTCTTCCTGCAATACCTGCTCGGCGGTCGCCGCGATTTCTCGATCGTCCCGATTCTGGTCGGCTCGTTCCACGACCTGATGGAGTCGGGCCTTGATCCGATCGCCGATCCGGAAGTCGCCCGGTTCCTCTCGGCGCTCCAGACGGTCGAGGCGACTCGGGGGCGGTCGGTCGCTTACATCGGCGGAATCGACCTCTGCCACGTCGGCCCCGAGTTTGGCGACACGCATCCGGTCGATCCGATCCTCCAGGAGCAGCTTCGCCGGTTCGATCGCGAGATGCTCGACCGGGCCGCGTCCGGCGATGCCGAGGGGTGGTTCCGGACCGCCGGCGCGATCGGCAACCGATGGCGCGTCTGCGGCCTCGCGGCCACCTATACCTTCCTGCACGCGATCGGCCCGGCCCAGGGTCGACTCCTCCGCTACGACCAGGCCATCGACGCCCGCCGAACCTGCTGCGTCACCTTCGCCAGCATGGCTTTTCAGGCGTCGGAACCGGCGATGCCGCCGGAATCCGGGGCACCGTTGAACGGCGCCTCGACATCCTGACCGGCCGTGGCCGTCGGCCCAGCCCACGTGATTCCTCGCTCCGCGTTCCACGTGCGGAACCTTGACAGTGCTCGCACATCAGACGTACCATCACCTCCCTGTTTCTTTAGGCGGGCTGTGACGATTCGGAAGAGCACGGTCGCGATGAACATCTACCGGGCCCTGGGCACAAGGGCTGATGGTGAGGTGATCTCGTCCGGTAGCTATTGATAGGGATACGGAGGCCGGCGCCGAAGGCCGGGGATGGGGCGTTCGACCGCGATCGAGCGGCCGGGTGTCCGATCCCCGGTCGCGCGCGCCGGGCGTTCAAATGAGCGAAGAATCGGCACCCGCGACGGTGATCGTTGCCCGGATCGGCTCCCTCGACCTTCTGCTACTGGCGGCCTGGTGCGGCCCGATGGCCGGCGGGCTGGAGGTGCTGGCGCGGGTCGGACTCGGCCTCTCCGGCCGGCTCTACCTGGTGACCCGCCATTTCGTCTGGGTGGTCCCGATCCTCGACGCGGCCATCTTCGCCGTTCTGGGCCTGGCCTGCGCGGCGGCGGCCCGGATCTGGCCACGATCGGCCTGGGCCTCGACCCGACTCCTGATCGCGCTCGCGATCCTGCCGGCCCTGATGATCGCCGGGCCGGGCGTGCTGGCCGAAGCCTGGATGCTCCTGGCGCTGGGGATCGCCTTCCAGGTCGCCCCGTGGCTCGAGCGCAAACCTTCGACCTGGCGGCGTCGGGGCTGGCGCGCCTGGCCGGTCCTGCCGCTTGTGATCGCGGCGGCGGGGGGATGGGTCGTCGGCTCGGACCGACTGGCCGAGTGGCGCGAGTCGAGGCGGCCGATGCCCGCGGCCGG
>DAIDJI010000427.1 GCA_027451455.1 Planctomycetales bacterium
GTCTCCGTTGACCCTCCAGAGTGAAAAAGCAAACGGCTCTGGTCCAGTCCGTATCCACGACTTGACACCACGCCCTTTACTACGATAAAACCAAATCTAGAAAACCAAATCTCGCGAGACGGTCTTCGGGCGAGGGGGAAACGAGCATGGGACGACCTGCGGCGAAGGAGCTGACGGAGCGTGAGCTGGAGGTGATGCACGTCTTCTGGGAGCGGGGGGAGTCGACGGTCGCGGACGTGCGTGAGGTGCTGGCGTCGAGGGGTCTGGACCGGGCTTATACGACGATCGCGACGCTGGTTCGCATCCTCCTGGAGAAGGGATTCCTGGTCCAGACGAACGAGGAGCGGCCGTTCTCGTACCGGCCGGATCGGTCGTACGAGGAGGTCTCGCGGAAGCTGCTGGGCGAGTTGATTGACCGGGTCTTCCGCGGCTCGCGCGAGGCGTTGCTGGTCCGGCTGATGGAGCAAAAAACGCTGACGGCGACCGAGCGGAAGGTCCTGCAAGAGGCCCTCCGCGATCGCGGGGAGGGTCGAAAATGAGCGAGATGGGGATGCTGCTGGCCGCCGGCGCGATCCAGTCCTCGGTGTTCGCGATCGCGGGAATCGCGGCCTATTTGATGATCCGACGATGGGGCCCGGCGGCCGGCTCGCTTGCTGCCTGCGCGGGCCTGGTGGTGATGGCGATCGTCGCGGCCGTCGCGATGGGACCCTGGCCCCGATGGTGGACGATCGGGGGCGTCGACCGCCCGGAAGCGGCGGTCGTGGCTCGCCTGGAGGAAGGACCGCCGGTGGACTCAGGAAAGGCGACTTCGAAGGAAGCCGCACAAGAGCCAGCGGCGCGGCCCCAGCCGGCGGCGGTCGTGGCGACGCCCTCCGTTTGGCGGCTCTTCCTGGACGAGCTGCGACGGGCCGACGTCGAATCGCCCCGCTGGACCTGGCGCCAGTGGCTGGCGGTCGGCTTCCTCGCGAGCCTGGCGATCGGGATGATTCGCCTGGGGCTCGGCCTTCGTGGCGTGGCCTGGCTGCGGTCGCGCGGTCGTCCGGTCGAGGAAACCGAGATCCTCGACGATCTGGAGATCCTCCGCGCCGAGCTGGGCCTGGTGTGGCCTGTCGGGCTGAGCGAGGCGTCGGAGATCGCGACGCCCGCGACGATCGGATGGCGGCGTCCGGTCGTGATCCTGCCAATCGACTGGCGCGACTGGGACACCGAGGAGCGCCGGGCCGTCCTGGCGCACGAGCTGGCGCACGTCCAACGCGGCGACTTTGCGGCCGGGGTTGTGGCGCAAATCGCGCTGGCGATGCAGTTCTATCATCCCCTGGCGCACTGGCTCTCGGCCCGGCTCCGGCTGGAGCAGGAACTGGCCGCCGACGCCTGGGGTGCCCGACTCTCGGGCGGTCGATCGACCTACCTGGCGGCACTGGCGCGGATGGCCCTGCGGCTCGACGGCCGCAGCCCCGCCTGGCCGGCTCGCGCGTTTCTCCCTTCTCGCGACACATTCGTCAGGAGAATTCAAATGCTCAAGGAATCGCGGAATCTGGGGCAGGTCGCGCTACCGAAATCGACGCGGCTGGTGACGGTCGGAGCGATGGCGGCGCTGGGGCTGATCGTGGCGGGCCTGCGCGGGCCGGTCGGCGAGGCCCCTGCCCTGGCGCAGGGCCAACCAGGCAAGGCCGACGCGGTCGAATCGCACGACATGACCTACGTCCCGGAAGGTGCCCGGATGGTCGTCTCGATCCGGCCGGGCTCGCTGCTGCGGCGGCCCGAGATGAAGAGGCTCGTGGACTCGTTTCGGGAGGTGGTGGATGGGCTGCCGGTCCCTCCGGAGGAGATCGAGCAGTGGACATTCTTCTGGGACCCCGACTCGCTCGCCGAGGCCGACCGGCATCCGTCCCCGAACGGCTCGATTCTCCGCGTCAACGGGGCGAAGGAATGGCAGGCCGCCCTCACAAAACTGGTCCCGCCAACGATGGAGGAGGTCCGCTATTCCGGGCGCGTCTATCACCGGAACAAGGTCTCGCCGGGGAAGGCCGTCGCTACTTTCTCGCCCGTCGAGCGGACCCTCGTCATCGCCGAGGAACCCACGATGCGCGACCTGATCGCCGACATCGGCAGCCCCGCCCCGAGGCGTCCCTGGGACGAAGCCTGGAAGAAAGTCGCGCCGGGGCAGGTCATGATCGGGGTCGATGCGCGCTGGGTCCGCCGGGAGGTAGGGCGTCTGCGGGCCGGCGGCGCCGGCCTCTCGCCCGCCGGGCCAGAGACTTTCTCACCGCTCTACGAGAAGGCGCGAGCCTATGCCGTGAGCCTCGATCTATCCAAAAGTTCACTTTCACTCGACCTCGTCGGCCAGGTCGACAACCCGGAGAACGGCAAGGCCGTCGGCGAGACGTTGACGGCCACCCTCGTCCTGGGCAAGAACGCGATCGCCGGCCTGCGTCAGGCGCCTGGCGCATCGACCGGCCCCGGGGCCTGGCTGCTCGGCACCGGCGAATCGCTCCTGAAGTCAGCCCGGGTCGAGACGTCCGACGGCCTCGTCCGGATGCACGCCGCGACCGACGTCGACCTCGACGAGGGCCTGCAATTGCTGGGCCCGGTGATGGCCTCGGCACGGCTCGCCAACCAGCGTGCACAAAGCGTGAACAACCTGAAGCAGATCGGCCTGGCGTTCCACAATCACGCTGCAGGCAAGAATCACTTCCCGGCCTCGGCCAACCGCGACCTGGGAAAGTTCCCCTATAGCTGGCGAGTCGCGATCCTGCCCTACATCAACGAGGCGGAGCTCTACAAGCAATACCATTTCGACGAGCCCTGGGACGGCCCGAACAACCGGAAGCTGATCGACCGGATGCCGGCGATCTACGCCTATCCCACATGGTCGGGCGGCCCATCGAGCCGGAGCCAGACTTCCTACTTCGTCCTCACGGGCGATTCGACCATCGGCGGCACGGAGGGCGGCGCGAAGCTCGCGGAAATCCCCGACGGCCTCTCGAACACAATCCTCGCCGTCGAGTCGAGCCACCAGATCCCCTGGACGAAGCCCGAGGACATCCAGGTCGCTCCGAAGGACCCAACGTCCCTGCTACCAGACCTCGGCGGATTCGTGCCGGAGGGCTTCAACGTCCTCTTCGCTGACGGCTCGGTCCGGTTCGTCAAAAAGTCCGTCAAACCGGACGTCCTGAAGGCCCTGATGACGAAGAACGGCGGCGAGGTCGTCAGCAGCGACGCCTACTGAGCCGGGTTGGTCCGAGAACAAGCGAGCCGGGGGACCGACCACCCCGGCTCGCCTCGCGCGCACAGCGGAGACCGTCTGCCCTGTGGGTCCTCAGGGATGGTATAGTGACTGGTCGCGAGGCGCGAGACGTAGGGAGGACCGTTCGATGAGCACAATCGTTGCCATCCAGCCCCCAGCCGGAGGTCTGGCCGATCTCCCGCCCCGGGACCATCCCCGGACCGAGGTCACGCCGGAAGAGCTGCTCGCGATGCCCGACGGCGGACATTACGAGCTGATCGACGGCGAGCTACGGGAGCGGAATGTGGGAGCCTTATCGAATCTGGTCGCGTTCCGCGTCGGGCTGATCCTCGGGAATCACTGCGAGAAGCATCCCGAGGGGTGGCTCTTCGCGGCCGATCAGGGCTACCAGTGCTTCCCCGGCAAGCCGAGGCGTATCCGACGCGCCGATGTCAGCTACATCCGCCGCAAGCGTTATTCCCTCGCCCAGATCGAGCGTGACGGATTCACCCGAATCGCCCCGGATCTCGCCGTCGAGGTCGTCTCGCTGAACGACCTGGCGTCACGAGACGTCGAGGAGAAGGTGGACGAGTACATCCGCGCGGGGGTGAGCCTCGTCTGGGTGATCTACCCGACGACGCGGACGGTCTATGTCGTCCGGGGCGACGGCACGGGTTATCGCCTCCGGGGCGACGACGAATTAACCGGTGAGGACATTCTCCCCGGCTTCCGATGTCGAATCTCCGAGCTGTTCCCCGACGATCTGGCCGTCGAGCCAACCTCGTCCGAGGGGGGGCCGGAGCCGTCCGAACCTTGAGAATCCGTCGAATCGGCCGGCGTATCGATCGGCCAGCCGCGAGGGCCGAGTGATGCCCGATCCCCAGTCCACCACGCAGGACCATCCCAGTCGAAAGGCGCCAGCCGATACGTCGCCGTATCGCGACAGCTTCGACCCCGGGCGCAGGGTGATCGCCGGTCCCTCCGAGGTCGACGAACTCCGCCACCTGCTCCAGGAGCGTCTCCGCGCCGCCTCGGTCGTCCTGGCCGTTGGCTTTGGCCAGTTCGTCCTCCGGGCGATGTTCCTCAACCGGCTCGAATCGCTCAACGTCCTGTTCTACGGGCTGATTCTCGGCCTGCTCCTGCTTAGCCTGGCGCTGCTCTCCAGTTCGTGGCGGCCGACGCTCCGCGAACTGCGAATCCACGAGGTCAGCCTGTTCGCCGGGGTCACGCTTTTCTTCATGGCCTCGCAATACATTCGGCTCTACCGATGGACCCAGGCCGATAACCCGATGCTCTACCTGGCCGCCGTCAAAAGCGGGATCATCTGCACGTTCTTGACAATCCTCACCTACGCCATCTTCATCCCCAACCAATGGAGGCGCGCCGCCGCGGTGATCGTCCCGATGGCCCTGGCGCCGGCGACGATTCCCTGGATACTCGCCCTGGTCCATCCCGAGAGCCAGAGCGTGGCCGACCGCGCGGCCGATGTCGGCCAGGCGACCGAGCACGGGTTGTTCCTCCTGCTCGGTGCCTTCGCCGCGATCTACGGCGCCCACACGATCCACTCGCTCCGCGACGAGGCCCGCGAGGCCCGGTTACTGAATCAGTACCGCCTCGGACGGAAGCTCGGAAGCGGCGGGATGGGCGAGGTCTACCTGGCCGAGCACAAGTTGCTGAAACGTCCTTGCGCCATCAAGCTCCTGCGCTCCGATCGATCCGACGACCCGCGCACCCTTGCTCGGTTTGAACGCGAGGTCCGCGCCACGGCCCGGCTCTCGCACTGGAACACGATCCTGATCTTCGACTATGGCCGGCATGCTGACGGCTCGTTCTACTACGCGATGGAGTATCTGCCCGGCCTCGGTCTCGATGCGATCGTCCGGAACCACGGCCCGATGCCGGCCGCCCGGGTGATCTACCTGCTCCGACAGGCCTGCGAGGCCCTCCACGAAGCCCACGAGGCCGGCCTCGTTCACCGCGATATCAAGCCGGCGAACCTCTTCGCCGCCGAGCGCGGCGGCCATTTCGACGTCACCAAGGTCCTCGACTTCGGCCTCGTCAAGACGCTGCAAACCGGCGAGGGGCTGGCGGTCTCGCGCGACGACACCGTCGCCGGATCGCCGCTCTATCTGGC
>DAIDJI010000428.1 GCA_027451455.1 Planctomycetales bacterium
TTCCTCGCGCCTCGTGAATGGCCATCAAGGATGACCCAGGAATCGGATTGCCGCGTGAATCCGTGGAACTAAAGCGCCATCTCCACATCGTTCGATTCGCTCCCCAGTCGCGCCGGCGCGGGCATCAACCTGCCCGCATTCCCCTGGTGGTGCCGGCGATCCCCGACTGGAGCACCAGGGAATGCGTCGGATTTGCCCGAATAAACAGCCATGCCGCCCAGGCGTAAAGGCCCACGGCCCGCAGGGCGGAAACGATCGCCAAGGCAATGAACAATCCATACACGATATGCTCGACCAGGAGCATGCCGTAGACCGCCGCGATGGCCATTGCGAAGAGCGCCTGGCGCAGCGGCTTGACGGGTGTCGTCGCAGGGTCGGGGATCATGTACAGGGTAAAGACCATGAACGCCGCACTTGTCATCGGCGTCAGGGGCACGATCCATGACGTCCCGAAGGACCAGCTCCGTACCTGACCCTGAATGACAAAGGCGATCAGCCAGGTCAGGACCATCGTCAGCCGGCCCGTGAACAGCCCGTGGACGACCAGGCCCGTCGCCAGCACCAGGCCGGGCAGCGCCCAGTGCCACATGCCGGTCAGGTTCTCCGTGAAGTGATACGGAGGTGCCACCCCGATTGACGGGAACAGGAGCAGCGTGGCGACGATCCCCAGGTTTGACGGGTTGAAGATGTGCTGCGTCTTGCCATCGCCCACGGGTGCCCGGAAGAGCACCTTCGAGCAGATGGAGAGGCCGGCGCTGAACATCACCGGTAGGAGTCGATCGCTCGGATACAGGATCATCGAAACGGCCAGGCCCGGGATGATGGCGGGCGGCAGGAAGTTGAGGAAATCCGCCCAGGAGCCGGCATATCGCGGCCTGCGGCCGTTGACTCGCGCGTCGGTCCACTCCAGAAGGAACTGGAGGACGATGGCCGTCGCGACACCGACGAACGGCTGGATGTGCGACTGCTCGAAGCCCAGGAACAGGTGGCCGAGGATGTTCCAGACGATGAGTAAAATGGTGAAGTACCACAGCGCGAAATATCGTCGCATCGCGCTGCGCTTCGGGTAGAACTGCAACGTTGTAATTGCGTCGGCCGTCGTTGCTGTCGCCATTAAAGCTCTCCCTTGCGATCCGCCGGCCAGGCGAGTCGGATGGTGTGCCAGCCTGCCTTCAAGGAAAACGTTTCCTCGTGGGGATGGCCGTCCGGGTCGCGCCATCGGATTTCCACGGGGGCCTCGGTGAGGGTATCGAGACCCAGGTGGATGTCCGGGGCGCGTTTCCCGGCATTGCCGGCCCCGCCGTCGATCTGGACCACCCGCTTGCGCCCGTCCGGCAAGCGAACGGCCACCGAGGCGCCGATGGCCGGCCGGCCCGGATTCTCTGCGGTCGGATGCCCGATACCCGGCTCGACGAGCGTGGGCTTTCCTTTCTCCAATGGGACCAGGAGGTGCAGCCCCATGAAGTGGCCCGGTTTGGGGCACTCGTTGTGGTAGAAGGAAGACGGCTGCCATTGATTCGCGAGCGCGAAGTCGAGCCGGCCGTCGGCGTCCACATCGGCCAGGGAAATGCCACGCGTCAGCAACGCCTCCGACATGGAGTGACCGTCCTGCAGTGTCAGCCCGGGGGCCACGTCGTAATAGCGGCCGTCACTGGCCCGGGCGAAGAAGGCGAAGGTGTCATGGCCGCTGACATCATCGCCGGGCTGAAGGCTCGGCCAGAACTTCGGGTTGTGCAGGAGCTGGTTGTTGCTCGTGCCGAGGCTCTGCAGCTCAGGCCACTTGTTGAGCTGCCCCTTGATGAAGCCGTTCGCCTGGAGTGCCTCTGGGATGCCGTCGTTGTTCAGGTCGGCGAGCCGACAGTCCCACGACCAGCCGCTGCGCGCCAGGCCCAGTTCCTCGCTGGCCTGGCGGAACGGGGCGATCCCATCCTTCATGCGCCCGGTCTGGCCGGTGTTCAGCCACAGAAAATGGGTTTCTGTCAGTGCCCAACTGGACGTGAGGTTGCTCACATAGATATCCAGAAGCCCATCGCCGTTGACGTCGCCGATATCCACGCCCATGCCCTTGAAGGAATCCTCGTTGATCACGCACGAGGCCGGCGTGTTCATCGTGCGCTCTCCGCGCAGGGCCGCGAACTGGAAGCGCTCGCGGGTCGAGCGATTGTGCAGCAGGCGGTCCGGGCCGAAGTCGTTGGAGACGTAGATTTCCGGCAGCAGGTCGCCGTCGAGGTCGGCGGGGCCGATGGCAAAGGTCCAGCCGTGAGTCAGTTCTTCGGCGACCGCATCGTCCTGCGGGTTGAATCGGACCGTCGGGTGCCGGCCCGAGGTTGCACCCGCAAACCGGAAGAATCGGAGACCACCGCCGTTGCCCGACCTCGCCAGCGAGTCATGAAGGCTCTGGAACCCTTGCGCCTTCTCGTCGAGCATTCGGGAGCCGTCGGGAAAGTAATTGCCCACGATCAGGTCGAGGTGCCCATTGCCGTCGATGTCGACCGCGGCGGCCGTCGACGAGTACCAGCGGTCGCCGCCCGGAATCAGTTCCTGCGCCTCGAATTCGGCGGCTGAGGGTGATGTCCTTGAGTCGGCCGGCGTCCTGCGCAGATAGACGATCGGGCTCCGGCCCCAGTGGACGATGAGCACGTCCAGCAGTCCGTCCTCATTCAGATCAGCGATCAGGGGGCCCTCGGGGCACATCGTCGCGGGGTCCCAGTTGGGAAACGACGATCCGGGGTCAAGTGCGAATGTTTCGTAACGCTCCCCAGTGCCCGGCACCGGACCGCAAATGACCTGGTCGGTGCGGGGGTCGATCCAGACGACGTCGTTCTGAAGCCCATCGCCGTCCAGGTCGCCGAGCGCCACACTGGCCCCGAGCGTGGACAGGTAGGCTCGGATGTGCTGCATGCTGGGGTGGACCTTGCGGACATACTTGTACGGAGGGTGGTTGGCCACTTCGGGCAGCGGGGTCCGGCTGAACCGGAAGTTGTTGACGACCTTTTCTGACTCGGCCCTGGTGAGCGCCGGCTCGCGCGTCATGGCGTACAGGACGATGACAATGACCGCAGACACAAAGAGGGTGGCTCGGCGCCGGAACGATCCGGGTGGTCGGTTCATGGTACATGTTCCCCTGTCGATACCGAATGGATCTTCGCCCGGTTCTTTTCGATCGATTCCTGGTTGACTACCCTTTCTCGTCCGGCGTCCAGTCGGGCCCGTCGTAGGTGAGCCGCTCATCGAGGCTGACGCCGAACCCGTAGGGGTCATCGAGATCCTTCAGGATCGTGCAGATCATCCGCAGGGACTCCTCATGCCCGGACGATTCTCTCGCCAGGAAAGCCAGGCGGGACTCCACGTCGTTCGCCCGCCGCTTCATTCGGTCGATCGAACGGTCGAGGTGGACGAGCCGGCCCTCCGCCTCCGACAGGCGGGATGCCAGGAAGAGCACAGCGGTCTTCAGGTCGACGTGGCCGCTCTCCAGGGCGGCGAGGAGGGCCATGGCCGGGCTTTTCTCCCGAGTGTCGAGGCGATCCGAGTCCATGTAAGATTTCTCGCTTTATATATTGATGCGTGGGTCCTCGATGACTCTCCCGAGGATCATCCATCAGCAGAGGTAAGCGGTCCGAGGCCCGTGGCTCAGATCCTTGCGATCGGTTTACGATGTACGAAAACGAACGTGGCGTGACTGGCGCGCAGGCCCGATGGACCGGGCGCGGTGCAGCGCACCGGAGAATCCGGGACGCCCCGAGAAGCGAGCCCAGGCGGGCGTGATCAACCCCCGACGAGGACGGTCGCCAGCAGTCCGAGCGCGCCGGACCCGGTTACGCTGCGGTTGCGCGCGAACCGTGGGTCTACGAGCGTCGAGCGAGACGGCGTGGCCATCGTCGTTCACCCCAGGAATATCGGTGGTTCAGTGGTCTCTGCGCGTTCAGAGGGACCGTCAGATGACGCAGCCCGTCTGCTCTGGCAGTCGCACTGCCCCGATGGGCACGCGGTCTGACCGATGAGGGTGAACGATCAGGCGGGAGGAGGATGGAAGATCGATGGCTTGTGCCCGGCGGGCCGAGCGGCCGGTTCATCCGGCACGAGGCGGGGCAGGGACACAGCGATCGGGCTCAGTGCGGCATCGAGTGCGATCCACTGATTCGGACCGCCGGAACTGAGCGAGGCGGTGGACGGGGGCCGCGGGACGCCACTCGAGCAGCCGGGGCCCGAGCAACGTCGGGGAGCCGGCCGGTCGGGCTGATCCTGTTCCGAAGTCCCTGTGCGGGTCGCGGACAGACCGCCGGTGATCAGGTCATCCAGCCGGTTGTGGGCGAGCAGCCGCTCGGACTTCGACGTGACGAGGTGGTTGTTGCAGCCGGCCGAGGCAGGTCGCGGCGCAGCGAAGCACTGGATCAGGAGCAGCAACAGCGCCCCCGTGCTCCATCGCGCCTGTCGCCCGAGTCGATCAGACTGCATCTCAACCCCGCCATCGAGCCGGATCCTTTATGGATCTGGCGACCTGCCTCGAGAATGGATATCGGCGAAATGGGACGCATGCGCAAGACTCGCTGCGCAATACGATAACAAACTACCGTACCGGAACCTGACGTTGCAAGATGCGATCCAGAATTCGAGGCCGCAAGCCGCTGGCCAGGGTCGCTCCCTGACTCCATCATGGAATACTGATGGAGATCCCGGGCCGGAGCCGGATTGGCTTCCCGGCGGAGTCGGCCGGGCCGATCGACCTGTCTCAACGAGCGGCGCCGGCGGCGGAATGGAGAGGCGGATCGGTCAAAAGGCCATTCCTGCCGAGCAATGGAACGGACCCGGAAGGGGAAAGCCGTGCCGATCGCTGACGCGAGGCAGTTCTATCAGAGTGTACGAGGGAGCCTCCGCGCGGCGGCCGCTGTGCTGACCCTCGACGTGGTGCTCTCCGGATCGATCCTCATGGCATCGGTCTTCTGTCCGATCTGGGTTCTCGTCAGCATTCTGAGGAGTACCATCGTCCGCCCTGGTTGGGGAATCGCCCTGGCGCGGGTCTTCATTCCCGCCCTGACGTTGTTCCTGGTGAAGGCCAACGACGCCTTTCAACTCAGTGTCGCCGAGGCCCATGCGCAGCGAATCATCGCGGCCTGCGAGCAATTCCACGCCGACAAGGGGCGTTTCCCCAGGAATCTCGATGAGCTCGTGCCGAACGACATGAACTCCGTTCCGGTCGCCAAGTACTGTCTGGGGCCGGGGAGCCGCTTCTTTTACTCGGCCGGCTCTGGAAATCATGCTATGCTCGCATGGCAGATTGTCGCTCCGTACTACCGGAAGATTTACAACTTTGAAACGCGTCGCTGGAGCTACCTCGAATAAGGGGCCCAGGGCGAGATGA
>DAIDJI010000429.1 GCA_027451455.1 Planctomycetales bacterium
ATCAGCCTCGGCCATACCGAAGACTGGGACACCTACTGGTCAACGGCTGCGTAGGGCCAACTTCGAATGGGGCACCCCATCCGATAAATGGGTCGAAGCCTCACTAGCCCGGCCGGTATAATCCGTGCAAGGTTTCGATAGGACGAGGGATGGAACTCGATGGTCGTGGTGCTCAGCCGATTTCGTGTGGTGGGCGAGATGGCGGATCCGACTCGAAAAGCGTTCCTCGCCCGGCCTCACCGGGTCGACGATGCTCCCGGGTTCCTCCGTCTCGAGGTGCTCTGTCCTCGCGACCAGCGGGACGAGTTCTGGCTCTTCACCTACTGGACCGATGAAGAGAGCTTTCGTGTCTGGCATCGAAGCCATGATTACAAGGAATCGCACCGAGGGATGCCGAAAGGACTGAAGGTCGTCCCCGGAAGCGTCTCGATCCGCGTGCTCGAGCATGTGGCCGACTGAGCTTCGGCCGAATCCAGAGGAGGGCCGATGCCTCGACTCCCCGTTTCACTCTCGACTCTGGGACGAGATCGATTGATATCGATGGCCGCCGTCGTTGTCGATGAAGTCGTTGAGACTCTCTACCGGCGGCACCCGGAGTGGGAATCCCAGTATGGGACCCGGGGCCGCGAGTACTGCCGAAAAGACCTGACCTACCATCTGGAATACGTCCGCACCTGCATTGAGACGGGGTATTCCGATCCATTCCGGGAATATACCCGGTGGCTTGCCTCCGTGCTCGAAGGGAAGGGAATCCCCGCATCGCACCTGGCCGAGTCGTTCGAGATACTGGCCGAGGCCTGGGCGACCCGGCTGGCCCAGTCCGATTATGCCCTGGTCGATGCCGTACTCTGGACCGGTGTGGCCGCGCTGGAAGAGTCCGGTGAGTATCAGCCATCCTTTTATCGGCATCTCGCCCCATGTGACCCCGCGGCACCGACACTCTGTGCTGCGCTGATCGCAGGCGATCGGGGGACCGCGCGTCGGATGGTCTTCGAGCCGATCGAACAGGGGAGCGAACTGGTGGACGTTGGCGTCGGGTTGATCCAGCCGGCGATGTACGAGATCGGCAGGCTCTGGCAGGTCAGTAAGGCCTCGATCGCCCAGGAGCACCTGGCAACGGCGATCACCGAGAGCCTGATGGCCCAGGCCTTTGCCACGGCCGAGTTTGCCCCTCCGCTCCAGCGCAAGGCTCTCTTCTCCTGCGTTCAGGGGAATCACCACGAGCTGGGGCTTCGGATGGTCTCCGACGCCTTTGAGGTCAAGGGGTGGGAGGTGCAGTTCCTTGGGGCCGACACGCCGACCCAATCGCTCCTTGAGCAGGTCGACCGATTTCGTCCCGACATGGTCGGGCTTTCGATCTCGATGCCCTCGCAGGTCAGCACAGGTCGCGAGGCGATCCAGAGCATCCGGGGCGACGGCGGCGCGGGACGTCCAGCGGTCCTCATTGGAGGACTGGCGCTGAACCAGCTCGACGGCCTCTGGCGGGACCTGGACGCCGACCTGTGGGGAGCCAATGCGAGGGAGGCGCTCCGTGAAGCCCACACCTGATCGGTTGGCTCCCGAGGCGGCCAGGGTCCCCGACTATCTCCGCGATTCGATGGCGACGGCTCTGGCCCGGATCGAGGCCGATGGCACCGTCGTGGATGCCAACCGGGGATTTTTCCGGGTCGCCAGGGGTACGGAGCCAGGGCCGGACCAGACTGGGTGGAATGCCGCCGGATCGTTCATCCAGCCGACCTTCACCGATCTCATCGACCGCAGCGCCGGGGACGGGGACGAGAACGAGGGGAGGCTTCTCTACCAGGGCATTCTGAACATCGGCTGTCCCGGGACCACTCCTGCCTCAATGGGAGGGGCTGCCTATCAATCCGGGAGCGGGCTCTTTGTCGTCGCCGAGCACGACATCGAGGCGTGGGAAGATCTGCGCGGGTCGGTCCTGGCGCTCAATCGCGAGCTGGCCGAGAGTCAGCGTCAGCTCGTCCGCGATATCCAGGCCCGCCGCCGAGCCGAGGCCGAGCTTGCCGAGACCAATCGCGGCATTCTCGCCCTCTACGCCGAGCTGGAGGATAAGGCCACCGCTCTCCGTCGCGCCGGTGAGCTCAAGTCTCGGTTCCTCTCGAACATGAGCCATGAGTTCCGAACCCCGATCAACGCCATCCTCTCACTCTCCGGCCTTCTGCTTGACGAGGAGGGGGACCATCGGCTCGGCCCCAACCAGCGGACCGAGGTTCGCTATATCCGACAGGCGGCCCAGGGGCTCTCGGAGCTGGTCGATGACCTCCTCGACCTGGCGCGGATCGAGGCCGGCAAGGCGACCATCCGCCCCGAAAACTTCGACGCCCGTGATCTGTTTGCGGCCCTTCGCGGAATGGTGCGCCCCCTGAAATCTTCGGACGCGGTGGAACTGATTTTCGATGAGCCCAACGGCATTCCGCCACTTCAAACCGACCAGGGAAAAGTGGCGCAAATCCTCCGGAACTTCCTCTCCAACGCCTTGAAGTTCACCGAGCAGGGAGAGATTCGCATCTCGGCCGCGATGGTTGACGAGGCGACTATCGAATTCGCCGTCGCGGACACCGGGATCGGAATCGCAGTCGAGGACCAGGCTCGGGTCTTTGAGGAATTTGCTCAGGTCGAAAGCCCGCTCCAGGTGCGGCACAAGGGGACCGGGCTGGGGCTCCCGCTCTCTCGACAGCTTGCGATGTTTCTCGGCGGCGACGTCGCGCTCGAAAGCCGCCCGGGAATCGGCTCCACCTTCCGGCTTCGCTTGCCGATCGCTTATTCTGGCCCAATGGTGGCCGAGATTCGGGGGATTCCTGCGGGGGCTGGAGCATGAATCCCGACCGAGCTGCCACTCCCAGCCCTTCGAGCCAGGCTGAGGAATCGCCGATCATCCTCAACGTGAATGATGACGACGCCAATCGGTATGCGGTGAGCCGTATGCTCGCCAGGGAAGGCTTCCGGGTCGAGGAAGCCAGCGACGGGACCACCGCGCTCCTGATGGTCATGCAGGGGCGGCACGACCTGGTTGTACTGGACGTCGACCTCCCTGACGTGAATGGCTTCGAGGTCTGCCGCCGGATCAAGGCGAACCCCACCACGGCCGCGATCCCGGTTCTCCACATCTCGGCACGCTACGTGCGTGATGCAGATCGGTCGCTTGGGCTCATCAGCGGCGCCGACGGGTATTTGATCCAGCCGGTGGAGCCGCTGGTGCTCGTGGCCAGCGTCCGGGGCCTTCTCCGGATGCGACGGGCCGAGGACGCGGCGCGAGCGGGCGCCGAGAGGATCGAACAGCTCGAACGCGAGCTTCAGGAACTCGGGCGGCGGATGTCCGCTGCGCCGACGTCCGGCGATCCGGAAGCGCGGAGCCGATCTCTGCGGGACAACCATCCCGAGGAATTCGCGAGCCTGGCCGCCCGATGCGAACGGCTGCTGGATCTGGCGATCCAGCAGCAAAAATACCGGGTTGAAAACGACATCAGCACCGAGTTGAGGAAGATCGGGGACCGGCTCGGATCCCTGGGCGCCGGTCCGCGCGATGTGGTCGAACTCTATGGCGACGTCCTGAAGGCGCGGTCGGCCGGGGTGGTCGCGGCGCTGGCGCGGGCCTATCTCGACGAGGGACGGCTTCTGGTCCTGGAAATGATGGGACATCTCGTTTCTTACTATCGAGACCATCCGACCGGCTCATTACACCGGAGATAACGGCTGCCGGGCGAGCCAGGTCGGTTCGTTCCGGGCGACCGCCTGGATAAAATTCATCGTATTGAGGGGTAGGGCCTCGTTGGCCGGGACCGGCGATGCGGAAAGGGATCGACACGCGAAGTCCGTCCCCGCCGGCCATCAGGCGTGGCTCGGGAGATCACAGATGGGTGCAGTCGAGGCGGACGCCGTCGGCGTCGAGAAGCTCCTAACCGGAATCGAGGGCTTCGACCTGATCACGTATGGCGGACTTCCCAAGGGCCGGACCACACTAATCTCAGGAACCGCCGGTAGTGCCAAGACCGTATTCGCGGCGCAGTTTCTCGCTTCGGGTATCGATCAGTTTGCCGAAGCGGGCGTGTTTGTGACGTTCGAGGAGCGGTCGGCCGACATCCGCCGCAATCTCGCCGGCTTCGGCTGGGATGTACCCCGATGGGAGGCAGCCGGCAAGTGGGCGTTCGTCGACGCCTCCATACAGCCCGGGGAGCCGACGCTTGTCTCCGGCGATTTCGACCTCGGCGCCCTCATTGCTCGAATCGAACACGCCATCCGACGACTGGGAGCCCGCCGGGTCTCAATCGACTCGCTCGGCGGGATCTTCACTCAGTTCGAGCCCTCTCGCATCCGCCACGAGATTTTCCGGCTCACGGCTGCCTTGAAGGATACCGGTGTGACCGGTCTGCTCACCTCCGAACGCTGTGCCGACGAGGGTGAAGTCAGCCGGTACGGAGTCGAGGAGTTCGTCGCCGACAACGTTCTCGTTCTGCGGAACGCGCTCGAGCAGGAGAAGCGGCGACGTACGGTCGAGGTGCTCAAGCTTCGCGGAACCTCGCACCAGAAGGGCCAGTTTCCGTTCACGATCACCGATGGACAGGGGATTATCGTCCTGCCGCTCTCGGCGATCGAGTTGCGGCAGCGGTCGTCGAACGTCCGGATTAGCTCCGGGATTCCGGAACTCGACGGGATGTGCGGCGGCGGATTCTTCCGTGACTCGGTCGTTCTTGTCTCGGGAGCGACGGGCACCGGTAAGACCCTGCTGACGACCGAATTCCTCAGCGGAGGGGCCGAGGCTGGCGAGCGGTCGCTCCTTTTTGCCTTCGAGGAGAGCCACGATCAGCTCTTTCGGAACGCACTGAGTTGGGGAGTGGACTTTGAGGCGATGGAGGCCGACGGCCGGCTCCGGCTGGTCTGCGTCTATCCTGAGGCCACTACGCTGGAGGACCACCTGATCACAATGAAGCGCGAGATCGAGAGCTTTAACCCCAACCGTGTCGCCATCGACAGTCTCTCGGCGCTCGAGCGGGTCAGCTCCATCAAGAGCTTCCGCGAGTTTGTCATCAGCCTGACCTCGTTCATCAAGCACCGGGAGTTGGCTGGGCTCTTCACCGCGACAACTCCCGAGCTAATGGGCGGAACCTCGGTGAGCGAGGCGCATATCTCGTCGATCACCGACTCGATCATCCTGCTCCGCTATGTCGAGATCCTCGGCGAGATGAGGCGTGGACTGGCTGTGCTCAAGATGCGCGGATCGATGCACCAGAAGGAGATCCGTGAGTTTTCGATCGATGCCAAGGGGATGCACATCGGTCCGGCGTTTCGGAATGTCTCGGGAATCCTC
>DAIDJI010000430.1 GCA_027451455.1 Planctomycetales bacterium
GCGATCGGGATCCGCATCGGGATCGAGAACGGAGCAGGGGGGCCATTCCGGTGGGTCGCCCTCTGATGGCAGAAGCAGCCCGACTCGCCGGTCGGAACAAACCTCGGCGCCTGGTCGGGCTCGTCGATCCGGTCGGCATGGCCGAGGAAGAGGACGCCGTCGTCGGCCACCAGGCGATCGAGGGTCGACAGCACCCGGGCACGCGAGGGACGGTCCAGGTAGATCAACAGGTTCCGACAGAAGACCACGTCGTATGGGTCGGAGCCGGCCAGAAGCTTCGGGTCGAGTGCGTTGCCCTGGACAAACTGGACCGTCGATCGAATCGCCGGGTCGAGCTCGAAGCCACGCGCGTGCGGCCGGAAATGACGACGCCATTCCCCCTCGCCCCGGAAGGCGTTCGCCGAGTAGACCCCACGCCGAGCCATTTCCAGCGACCGGGCGCTCACGTCCACCGCATCCACCCGAAACCGACGCGCTGGGAGCCCGGCGTCGAGCAACGCGATCGCGATCGAATACGGCTCCTGCCCACCCGCACACGGAATCGAAAGCGCCCGAAACGCCGCCCGTCCCGGACGCCCTACCCATCCCTCGCGCGCCCGGTCGGAAAGCCATCGGAACGGCCGTTCGTCGCGGAAGAACCAGCTCTCCGGAACCACCACCTCCTCGATCAACGCCTGCTGCTCGGCCTCCGATCCGCTCGCCATCGCCGCATATTCCGAGACGTCCCGAAGCCCAAGGTCCGCCATCCGCCGCCGTACCGCCACCCCAATCACATGCGGACCCGTCGACGTCGGGTCCAGCCCGATCCGCCTCGCCAGCAGCGACTCAATCTCCTTCTGCTCATCAGTCATTTTTCTTTGTAATTTGTTCTTTGTAATTGGTAATTGGTAATTGGTAATTGGTTAATTCTTAATGCCAGGGGTTGGGGAGGAAACCTCGTTCGACAGGTCGGGGCGGATGATCGAGGCGAGGCGATCCACGGCGATCATGGGGACAAATCCTTGATCGAGGCGGGCGACCGTCGCCAGATACGGCGCTCTCGGAAGTTGAACCGGGGCCCTCTCAACCTGCGCAGGGTCGATCGTCGTCAGGTCGATGACATGCTCGGCGATCAGCCCCGCGAGTTGCGGATGCTCCTCACCTCGATTCTGACCTGCCCCCGACATTTTGACCAGGATGATCCGCGTGCTGAGCCGATTCGCTGATGGCGACGATCCCAGCAAGAGCCCAAGGTCCACCACCGGGACGACTTTGCCTCGATACGAGAGCAACCCCGCCACAAACCCCGGCGCATGCGGGACCGCCCGCAGCTCCACCCGCGGCACCACCTCAATCACATCCGCGACGTCCACCCCATACGGCTCGTCGCTCACAGTGAAGGTCAAAAGTAGCATTTGTTTTTTGTAATTTGTTACTGGGAATAGGTTTTTCCCCTGAGAGCCTTCCCGCCCCGCACACGGCTCGCCTGGCCTGTTCCCGTTTAACTACCAATTACCAAGAACCAATTACCAAGAACCAATTACCAAGAACCAATTACCAAGAACCAATTACCAAGAACCAATTACCAAGAACCAAGAACTAGGAAAGAGTAAAACGGGAGACTTCTTCCTTGAGTTCGCCGACGGCTTCGCGGAGGCGTTCGGTGGCCTTGTTGAACTCGCGGATGGAGGTGGAGGTCTGGCTGGCGGCCTCGCTGAGCCGGGTCATGGCCTCACGGATCTGGTCAGCGCCCTGAGACTGGACGCGCATTCCCTCGGTGACCTGATCGAAGCGATGGTGCTGGGCCTGGACGCCACTGATGATCTGGCCAAGCTGGCCGCCAAGCTGGCCGACGTCGCCGACGACCTGGCGGACGTTTTCACTGAACTTGTCCATTTCCATCACGCCGGCCGAGACGCTGTACTGCATTTCCTTGACCATGCGCTCGATGTCGAGGGTGGCGACGGCGGTCTGATCGGCGAGGCGGCGGATCTCCCGGGCGACGACCAGGAAGCCCAGGCCGTACTCGCCGGCCTTCTCGGCCTCGATCGCGGCGTTGATCGAGAGGAGGTTGGTCTGGTCGGCGACCTTGGTGATCGTGGTGACGACGAGGTTGATGTTGACGGCTCGCTCGCTGATGACCGAGAGCTTCGATCCGATCGAATCGGTCGACTCGGCAAGCTGCCGCATGGTGCTGTCCATCCGCGAAAGGCCCTGCTGGCCCGAGACCGCCATCCGCGCGGCCTGGTTCGCCGCCTGGTTCAGCTCGTTCATCGTCTTGAGCAGTTCCTGGCTTGTCGCCGAGATTTCATTGACGGCGGCGGCGGCCTCGTTGGTCGAGGCGCTGTAGTCGTAGACCGATTGCTCCTGCTGGCGCGAGGCGGCCGAGATTTCCGTGGCCGTGGATAAGAGCGTGATGCTCGACCGCTGAATCCGGGCGATCAGCGAGCGGAGATCCTGGATCATCTGGCGCATCGCCTGGAGGAGCGTCCCGACCTCGCCCGGAGCCTCGGCGTCGGTCGTGGCGGTCAGGTCGCCGGCGGCGATTCGCTCGGCAACCATCGCCGCTTCCCGAATCGGGCGGGTCAGGGCCCGGGCGACCATCAGCGCCACGGCGACGACGATGCAGACCGTGACGCCAAGGAGGATGAGGACGATCGTCGCCTGGCGACGGGTCAACGAGTAAGCCTCGGTGGCGTCCTGCTTGACGACCATCCCCCAGCGGTACGAGGGAAGATACGACCAAACGGCGACCGTCTCGACCCCGCGATAGTCGATCTCCCGGCCGTAACCGCGCTGGCCGCGGAGGGCGCTCTGCATCGCGGTGGCGCGGTCGGATCCCATCTCGCCCGCGTGCCGGAACCCGCCGCCCGGATCGTGCCGCGGTGGTGCGATGAAGGCGAACCGGCGCCCCTCCAGCGTGGCGACCATCGCCTCGCCGGTGTCGCCCAGGCCGCTGTAATCGGCGAAGGCCTGGAAGATCTCCTGGTTGCCCAGCTCCAGCGCGATGTAGCCGACGATCCGACCGTCCGGACCGTAGACCGGCCCGACGAGGAAGGCCGCCGGCTCGTCGCGGCCCGGATAGACCTGGTAGTCCGAGAGGTCCGGTTGAAGCAGCGTGCGCACCCGGTCAAAGACCTCGGCCAGTTCGGTCGAGCGGAGCGGGCCCGTCAGCAGGTTGGCGCCGGGGTCGATGTCGGAGCCGTAGTGAAGCAGCGTGTTCCCCTCGATATCGAACAGCAAGGCGTTCTGATAGCCATAGGTTTCGATAAATCCACTGAGGACCTGGCGGGCGCGTCCGGAGACCTCGATGTGCTCGGGGGAGTCAGGACCGGCGGTCCGGAGTTCGGCGAGCTTCCGGGCGGCTTCCATCACCGAGGGGGACCGGCCGAGGATCGCCAGGTCGCCCCGGCGTTCCTGGATAAATCGCTCGAGCTGGAGGGTCTTGGCCTCGGAGATCGCCAGGAGGTTGCGGCGGACGGTCTTCTCCAGCGACTGTGCGGAGATCGCCTGGGTCAGCAGGGTCAGCACGCCGCAGGGGATCAGCGAGATGCACAAAAAGAAGAAGAGCAGGTGCGCGCTAATTCGGGTGCGGGTCCACCAGGCTCGGAACAACCGGGGCGGTGTCATCTCGGGTCGAGCCTCGATCTCGTCGGGGGTTTTGAACGGGGGTTTTCGCTCGGTGGCTATCGGAGTCTATCTACGCCTTCTTCGCAGCCTCAGTCTTCGCGGGTACGGGCGGCGGCTCGGGCTTCGGCCGGGCCGGTGTCGATCCGGCCCCAACGGCGCCCGTGCCCGGGTTGGACCAGCCGCCCCATTGCTGGTGCAGGCCCTCCAGGAACGCCTCCCAGGCGGCCCGGGGACGCGAGGCCGGGAACGGCAGCGGCCGGACCGTTTTACTGCTGGCCCAGACCACGTCAAACTGACCGTCGGTCCGGATCTGGCCGATATACACCGGCCGCCAGGTGTGCATCGACCGCCGGGCCACGGCGATGATCCCCTCCGGGGCGCTCATCGTCTGGCGACGAACCGTCTTGATCACCGAGGCGATCTCGTCGGTCTGCGCCTCCTCGACGGCCTGCGCCCAGAACTTCACGCTATTATATGCGGCGACGATCACATCGCTGGTCACGCGGTCGCTGCCGTACCGGGCGCGGAACTTCCGGACGAACTGGCGGTTCTCCTCGGTGTCGAGGCTCTGGAAGTAGTTCCAGGCGGCGTAGTCGCCGACCATCTCGCGGAGCGGCAGGTGCCGCAGCTCATCCTCGGCGATGCTGAACGAGACGACCGGGACCACCTTCGGCCCGACGCCGGCCTCGGCCAGCTTTCGATAAAACGGCGCGTTGGTGTCGCCGACCACCGTGCTGATCACCACGTCGGGATGCGCCTCTTTGATCGCGCCGACCAACGCGTCGACGTCATTGGTGCCGTAAAGGATGTACTCCTCGCCGACGACCTCGGCCCCCAGCGCTGTGATGTAGTCGCGTGCGATCGCGTTGACCGCATGCGGCCAGACGTAGTCCGAACCGGCCAGGAAGTATCGACGCGCCTTGATCCGATCGTACGCCCACTTCACCGAGGGAATCACCTGCTGATTCGGCGCTGCGCCGATGTAAACGATGTTCGGCGACTCCTCCAGGCCCTCGTAGGCCATCGGGTAGAAAAGCAGGTGATGCGCCTTCTCGACGATCGGCTTGACCGCTTTTCGGCTGGCGGAGGTCCAGCAGCCGAAGATGGCCGAGACCTTCTCGTCCTCGATCAATCGCTCGGCCTCCCGGGCGAAGGTGGGCCAGTCGGATCGACCGTCCGCCTTGACCCACTCGACCTGCCGGCCGCCGAGCAATCCGCCGGCCTCGTTGATCTCCTCCAGCGCGAGGACCTCGGCGTCGATCATCGACTCCTCGCTGATCTTCATCGGGCCGGTCCGCGAGTGGAGCAACCCGACCTTGATCGGCGCGAGCTTGCCGGTCAGCCGGGGCGCCGCCCAGATCGCCAGCCCCACCGCGCCGATCAGCCCGATCAGACCCGTCAGCCACCATCGCATGCCGCGATCCCTCCGCCCGCGCCGTCAAACGGGACGTAACCCGCATAGATTATAGCCGATGCCCACCCCAGGGCGCGGACGGAGGGCCCCTGTCACGGCCGATTCCATCGCCGCGATCGTCATAACCCGAATTCCTTCCACGCACGCACATTCCCAATCAAGAACCGGGGCGGTATGGTGGTGCCATGCCCGCGGGAGCGGGTTCCATCAATGGGCATCAGCTTGAGGAGGAAACCATGCGGATGCGGATGCGGATGCGGATGCTTTCGGCGGCGGCGGTGAC
>DAIDJI010000431.1 GCA_027451455.1 Planctomycetales bacterium
GTATTTCAGCGTGGCACCGCCCAGGCCGATGTTCCAGTTGTTCACGCTCGTTGGCGGGAGTCCCTGGCTGATCGGGCTGGTTGGGACGAATTGCGCGTTGAAGTAGTTCGAGGCGAAGTTCGTCGAGGCCGGGTACGCCGCCCCGGTCTCGGCGAACGGGCCTGAACTCGACGAGTTCGCGTCGGAGATCCAGTAGAGGTGGGTTGGCAGGCCGTGGACTTCACTGCCCGTCGGACCGACGAAATTCAGGTTCAGCTCGGCAGCGTTCTGGAGGAAGTTGCCCGCGACGAAACCGATGTCGCCGTAGACGGCCTGAGTCGGCGCCGTGCTGGCCGGTTCGGTGATCGCGAACTGGAACCGCATGTGCCGCGAGACATTGCTGCCGCCGTCCTTGCCGTATCCGTGGATACTCAGGGCCTGCTGGCTGAACTGGCCCGGCCCGATGGTGTAGTGACCGATCCCCTTGAAGACAAACGTCTCGCGGCGGATCTCAGCGGCGGTTGGCTGGGGAGTGCCGGGCGGGTAGAGGATCGAGGCGAACTGCTGGATGCCCGAGACCCCCACAGGCTGGCCGGTCAGGGGCGGGCCGAGCGGGTGACCGGTCAGCAACTCGCGCGACTCCATCGCCTCGGCCGACGGACGAAGCCGGCGCCCGGGGCGGTTGCGATCGATCCACGGTTTCCGATCCAGCGGTCCCATCCTCTTCCATCCTCCCCATCGACCCGGCCTTAGGAGATGTACTTCGAGACGCCGCTGACGATCCGGCTGGTGTGAATCAGCCCCTGGAACGTCACAACCACCCGGCCCGATCCGAGCGTTCCGGGTGCGTGATGGACGTCGGGGATGTACTGGATGTCCAGCCGGCCGGCCCCTTGCGTGTATCCTGATCCAGGCACGATCCCGCCAGGTGCGGCATAGGGTCCGCTGCTGCTGTTGGCGTCGTAGGCCCAGTACAAATGCGTCGGCAGGGCGCCCGGGGACGACCCTGGAGCAGGCGTTCCGTGGAGGTCCAGCACGACCTGAGCGCCCGACTGCAAGTAATTCTGGCCGAACAGCATCGCGATCCCGGTGACCTGGTTCGTGAAGAGGTTGCCGGGCGTCGGCGTCGCTGATGGGTCGGCTGGCGGGAAGATCACGATATTGAACTTCCCCTTGAGGAACTGGTTCGAGCCGCCTTCGGTGCCGTAAAGATGGATCGTGCTGGCCCGGTCTGAGAACCGCGGTGGGTTGATCGTGTAATCACCGATCCATCGGGCCGTGAAGATCTGCCGGCGGATTTCGGCTGGCGTCGGCGAGCCCATGGGCGATTGGGGTGGGTAGAGCGTCGAGGCGACCTGTTGCAGGAAGGCCGGGTCGAGGAACGGTCCTGGAGACTGTTTGCCGAGGAGTCCGTTCGTCGACGCCGGATGCGCCACGATCGCCGGGGCGGGCCGAGGCGCCGACGCCCCGATCGCCGAAGGCAATTCCCGTGTCTCCAGCCCCTCCAGCGCCGGCCGCAACTGGCGTCCGGCCCCCGATCGGTCGCGCGATCGCATCGGTCCGGACCTCCTCAATTGATCCCAGCGTAAAGTGGGTTCGCCACGCCGGTCAGGTTCATCAGGCCCTGGACCCTCACGATCGCCGTTCCCGATGGCGAGGCGCCGGCCCTGAAGTGATCCGTCGGAATGTACTTCACGTCGATCACCCCCGACCCTTGCTGGAAGCCGACTGCACCGCCGTTTCCGGCGGTGATCGGCGTCGACTCGCCCACCCCGGGCGTGTAGACCGTGTACGCCGGCACCGAGTACATCCCGCCCGTCACGCCCCCTGGATCGAGGATGAACTTCATTTGCGAGGGCAGGCCATGATTGAGGAATCGCGGTGAGTTGCTGGGGACGTTCGGCCGGTTTGCAACCTCCGCGAACAGCGAGCTACCCGATTGCAGCGCATTGGCCGGGAAGAGGCTCAGAAGCCCCGCAACCTGACCGGCCATCGGGTCGTTGGTCGTCGGCGAGGCGGAAGGATTCGCTGGCGGAAACAGGATGAGCTGCGCCCTCGCGTGCGATGTCTGATTTGAGGTCACGTCCCGTCCATTGCTGTAGATATGGATCGTTGCCGACTGGTTGGAGAACCGGGGCGCGCCGACGTAATAATGGCCGACGAACTCCATCCAGAAGGTTTCCCGGTGAATCTCGGCATTCGTCGGCTGGGGGACCGAGTACGTCCCTGGAGGAAACGACTGGTTGCCAACCGTTGTGGTGGTCGTCGTGGTAATGGGCGCGTAGAGCGAGGCCGCGACCTGCTGCAAGATCGCCGGCTTGACCCAGCCCGGGTTCCCCAACGACCCGCCTCCGACGTGCAGTGTCGACGGCATCTCGCGGGGCTCAAGCCCTTCGAGTGTCGGTCGGCGGGACTGACTTTGCAATCGTCGGTTCATGGCAGAATCCGTTCCCCAACGGCCGTATTGAGGTCCAGAATCGCCCGACGGTGCCGAACCAGCGCGTCCCGGTACTGCTTGACGGCCTCGTTGTACGAGAGTTGGGCTTCCAGGAAATCGAGGATGCTCGACTCTCCTGCCCGATAGAGCTTGTACGCGGAGTCACGCATCTTCCGGTTGGCCGGAATGATCTCGTTCTGAAACTCCTGAACGCTGATGAGACTCTGACGGAGTTCCTGCTCAGCGTCCAGAACGTCGCTGACCACCTGCCGCTCGGTGCTCGCCGCCTGCACGGCCGTCTGGTCTCGGTTGATCTTCGCCCGCGCGATGTTCCCCTGATTTCGGTTGTACAAAGGGACCGTCGCTGTCAGGCCAAGCGTCCACGAATACGCGCTCTGCACACCGAGATACGTGTTATTCTGAAAGGTATAAGGCTGATAGAGAACGAAAACATCGGGATAGGCGTCGGCCTTCGCGGCTCGGATGTCGGCCTCGGACCGCTTGATGCCCATCTTGATCGCGTGGAGGTCGGGCCGGATCTCGAGCGCCGCACGGATCAGCTCCTCGCGCTTCATCGGGGCAGGGCGGAGCTTACCGATCGGGTCGCGAACCTCGAACGCCTCCGCGTCGTCGAACGAGAGGTTGAGCATCAGGATCACCCGCCGGTTGGCCTTGAACTTCGCCTGGAGCGCCTCGCGTACCTGGAGCTCGGCCTGCTCGCGCTTGGCCCGAACCGCGAGCAGGTCCGACTCCTTCACCTGGCCGCCTCGGTACAATTGCCCCATCCGCTCTTCCAGCCGACGAATGCCGGTGGCGTACGTCTCGCTGAACTTCACCGTCAGCGCCGCGGAGACCGCGTCGACGTAGACCGTGTACAGGTTGTCGATCAGGTTGCGAACGGCGTCCTGAAGCTGAGCCTCGGTCACCCGCTTGGCCATCCGGTACTGCTGGGTGTGAGCCCGACGTTTCCCCGTGATATCGAGCGGATAGTTGATGTTCACGTCGCTCTGTTGCGGACCGCCGGGGCGGAGGAACGAGTAGTGACCATAGGGGAGGAGCTGATAATCGGCGTAGAAGATGGGGTTGTTCCGGAGGCTCGCCGTGAGAATATCGGCGTCGGCCATCGGGACTTCCATCCGGTAGGCGATCAGATCGAGATTCTGCTTCATCAGCAACTCGATCGCCTGGTCGATGGTCAGCCCGCTGGCCGGCCCCTCGTAGTTTTCAGGAAGGTCGAGGTCGCCATAGGCGGGGATATCCTGCTCCTGGATCGACTGGACGGCGAACGGGCTGCCCTGGGCGTTCGTCCGGAAAACCGGCGCCCTCGGTGTCGAAAGAGCCGCCGCCGGGACGTGGCTACCTCCCGGACCCGGTCGGCCGCTGAACGGCGCGATCGATGCCCCCTGCATCCCGGGGAAATCCGCGGCTCCGAGTGGAACGCCGACAGTGCTCGCACCGGCCGCCGCACCAGGCGGCGCGCCAACGTCGAACTGCGGCCCCTGCGCGATCGCCCGGGGTGGGGCGACCAGGAGCCAGGCCGCGGTCGAGGCGAGCAGTATCTGCGCAACCGGCAAGCCGCGCCGGTACGCTGTGCGATGGCCCATCCCGATCGACCTCCTGTCGTCGGATGATCCGCGAATCGGAATCGTTCGGGGCCGGCGTCCTGCCCACCCCGCCCGGGATCGAAGAAATCCCGATGATATGAAGAACGGCGGGACCTTAACCAAATCCCCGAACGTCGGGAAGGTCAATCAAACGCCAATCTCGCCGAACGCAACCCCCGCCAGAGCGTTGAGGATCAGGTCGGGCTCGATCCGCGCCCGGTCGCCGAAGATGGGAGGCGCCAGCAAAACCGCGTCGCCACCGGTCCAGACCACGACCGGATCCTCACCCAGGTCGGATTCCTGCCGCGCGAGAAGTTCCCGGACGGCCCCGACGATCCCCCAGAAGATCCCGGCCTTCAGCGAGTCGACGGTGCCGCGGCCCCAGGCCGGTGGCGTCCGGCTCAGCTCGATGAAGGGAAGCTGCGCCGTCATCAGGTTGAGGGCCCGGGCCGTTTGGCCGAGCCCCGGCGCGATCGCACCACCCTGCCAGACGCCTTCCGTCGTGATCCGCTCCACGGTGATCGCGGTACCGCACATCACGACCAGACCCGGCCGGCCGCGGGGGACGATCCGGGTAGCGCCCAGGACCGCTAGCGCCCGGTCAGACCCTCCAGACTCGGCTCCCTCGACATCCTTCGGCACCGGAACCTCGGCCGCCGATCGAATCCAGGTAACGCGGCCGATCCCCTGATCCACCAGGAACTTCTCCAGCCGATCCGCAACCGGCGGGTTGACCGTCGAAACAGCCCAGCAGACCTCGCCGCCGCCCGAGTCGCGTTCCCAGCCCGCCCAGACCTCCGCCCAGGCCGAAGGGTCGTCCAGCGGCATCGCGATCGACTCGACGATCCGTCCCGAGGCGTCGAGCCTTCCCCACTTCAGCCGGGTATTTCCCAG
The DNA here is from genome assembly GCA_027451455.1 of Planctomycetales bacterium. Lineage (GTDB taxonomy): Bacteria > Planctomycetota > Planctomycetia > Isosphaerales > Isosphaeraceae > JAKAUH01. The sequence continues at coordinate 4,915 of DAIDJI010000431.1, forward strand.
GTCGGCGACGACGCGGATCATGCCGGCGCGCCCGTGACGGCCTCAGGCACGTCGGGAATCGCCGGGGTTTCACTCGTCGCCTGGGCTTCCGGTTCGGCCGGCTTTCGTTGCTCGACCAGCACTCCGACGATCCGGTGAAGTAATTGCGGAATGCCGCGACCGGTGACGGCCGAGATCCCGGGAACCTCACGCCCCAGCTCCGATTCCATCCGCTGCCGAGCCTCCTCGGCGCCGGTGACGTCCATCTTGGTCGCAACCAGTAGTTCGGGCCGTTCCGCGAGCTTCGGGCTATACTGCGCCAGCTCGTTTCGGATGGTCCGATAGTTCTGAAGCGGGTCAGAGCCGTCGATCGGGACGGCCTCCACCAGGTGGACCAGCAGG
>DAIDJI010000432.1 GCA_027451455.1 Planctomycetales bacterium
GAATCCCGGGCCCTGGAAGGTGCCGTGAACGCAATCACGGCCTGGCCGGTCAGTGGTCATCGCGCCCCTCGCAACCTGCCGATCCGCCAGCTTTTCGGCAAGAACGTCTTCTCCGATGAGGTGATGAAGGCGCGTCTGCCCGAAAATATATACAAAGCACTTCGGAACACGATCAAAAAGGGCGCGCCGCTCGATGCCTCGATCGCTGATGTCGTCGCCGCGACGATGCGTGAGTGGGCCATGGAGCATGGCGCGACGCATTACACCCACTGGTTCCAGCCGATGACCGGCCTGACGGCCGAGAAGCACGATTCGTTCCTCGCCCCGACCGAGTCGGGAACGGCGATCGCCGAGTTCAGCGGCAAGGAACTGGTGCGGGGCGAGCCAGACGCCTCAAGCTTCCCCTCAGGCGGCATCCGGAGCACGTTCGAGGCCCGGGGCTACACCGCCTGGGATCCGACCAGCCCGGCTTTCATCCTCGAGAATCCCAACGGAACGACGCTCTGCATCCCGACCGCCTTCTGCTCGTGGACCGGCGAGGCGCTCGACAAGAAGACTCCGCTGCTTCGATCGGTCGAGGCGCTCTCGAAGCAGGCTGTTCGGATTCTCAAGCTTTTCGGCTCGGAGGCTACCGGCGTGCAGACGACCGCCGGCCCCGAGCAGGAATACTTCCTGATCGACAAGCATTTCTACTACGCCCGGCCGGACCTGATCAACGCCGGCCGCACCCTCTTCGGCGCGAAGCCGCCGAAGGGCCAGGAACTGGAGGATCACTACTTCGGCTCGATTCCCGAGCGGGTTCTGGCCTGCATGCTCGAAACCGAGACCGAGCTTTACAAGCTGGGCGTCCCGGTCAAGACGCGGCACAACGAGGTCTCGCCGGCGCAGTACGAGATCGCGGTGACATTCGAGAACGCCAACGTCGCCACCGACCACAACATGCTGGTCATGGAGACGATGAAGCGGGTCGCCGACCGCTACGGATTGCAGCTCCTGCTGCACGAGAAGCCGTTCGCGGGGGTCAACGGCTCGGGCAAGCACCTCAACTGGTCGATGGCCGACGACCTGGGGAATAATCTGCTCAAGCCCGGCGAAACGCCGCACGACAACGCGCAGTTCCTCCTGTTCCTGGTCGCAGTGATTCGCGCCGTCTCCCGACACGGCGACCTACTCCGCGTGGCCGTCGCCAGCGCGCACAATGACCACCGCCTGGGTGCCAACGAGGCCCCTCCGGCGATTATCTCGATCTTCCTGGGCGACATGCTTCAGGATATCGTCGAGCAGATCGAGAAGGGCGGCGCGAAGTCGGCGAAGACCGGCGGCGAGCTCAAGATCGGCGTCTCGACCCTGCCGACTCTCCCCCGCGATGCCGGCGACCGCAACCGGACCAGCCCGTTCGCCTTCACCGGCAACAAGTTTGAGTTCCGGGCCGTCGGGTCGAGCCAGTCGGTGGCCGGGCCGATCGTCGTCCTGAACACGATCGTCGCCGAAAGTCTTGACGACATCGCCACTCACCTGGAATCGGCGGTCGCAGCCAAGAAGGACATCAACGTCGAGATCCAGACGCTGCTTCAGTCGATCGTCAAGGAGAGCAAGCACGTCATCTTCAACGGCGACAACTACAGCGATGCCTGGCACGCTGAGGCCGAGCGCCGAGGGCTCCCCAACCGCAAGACAACCATCGACAGCCTACCCGACCTGGTCTCGCCCAAGGCGATGGCGCTCTTCGGAAAGTACGGCGTCTTCAACGAGCGAGAGCTGCACTCCCGGTACGAGATCTTCCTCGAATCGTACCGCAAGACGATCAACATCGAGTCGCAGCTCACGATCCAGATCGCCAGCCGAATGATCCTGCCGGCGGCTCTTCGATATCAGTCCCAGGTCGCCGAGGCCATCGCGCACCTCAAGGGAGCCGGTGTGACCGTCCCGAAGACGCAGGCCGCGCTGCTGACCGACCTGGTCCAGGCGATCGACGAACTTCAGGGCGCGACCGACAAGCTGAGCGCTGCTGTTGAGGAGCACAACGAGGGCGACTCGCTCGCCCACGCCAAGCACGCCCGCGACGCGATCATCCCCGCGATGAACGCCGTCCGGGTCGCTGGCGACCGCCTCGAAGGGCTTGTCGCCGATGACCTCTGGCCGCTGCCGACCTACCAGGAAATGCTCTTCGTGAAGTGACTTCCAGCGGACGAGAAAGTCTTCGTGCCGACGAGGCCGGCCGTCGCGGACACCACCGCGGCGCCGGCCTTTTTTGCTTCCGGGAACCGCCCCGTGCCGCGAGACCAGAAAATCTGAAAGCTCGACCGAGAGTCTCCAATCCCTTTCGATCGTGGAAGGCGTCATCGGTGGCGAGGCTCTGGAGAGCTAAGACCGCATGACGGATCTCGTCCATGTCTTTGCCGACTCGTCACGCCCTGGGATCGTCGAGTAAGCGGTACTCGCCCGCTTCACCGACGGATCGATGACCTCGACGAATCCGGGAGCGGCGACTACTCTTTGAATTCGTGGGGAATGCTTGTTCCCTGGGTACTCAAATTCAGGAACGGGCCGATGATATCGACGACGAACCGGGCCGATAACCACTTCCTCGCGATGTTGCGATCGCCGACCGGCCGGCCGATGATCATCGCCCATCGCGGCGATTCCGCGCACGCGCCCGAGAACACCATCGAGGCCGCCCGTCTTGGGTGGAAGTCGGGGGCCGCGGCATGGGAGTTTGACGTCCAGTCGACTCGCGATGGCGTCCCGGTCGTCCTCCACGACGAATCGTTGCTGAGAACGACGGATGTCGCGATCCGGTTCGCCGGCGATCCCCGAGGACGCGACGGGTTCCGCGTCTCGGACTTCGACCTCGATGAGGTTCAGTCGCTCGACGCCGGATCCTGGTTCGTCGCTGAGGACGGTGGATACCGATCGGCGCGGGAATTCGAGACGCTCGATCATCTCCCGATCGAATCGGTTGAACGATACCGATCGGGCACGGTCCGGATTCCGACGCTCGAAGAAGCCCTGGCCTTCACCCGAGAGGCCAACTGGCTGGCAAACGTCGAGATCAAGTCGTTCCCCGACCGCACTCCAGAGCTCGTCGAGCGAACGCTCCAGGTCATCGAGGCGACCAAAACAGACGAACGTGTTTTGATTTCCTCATTCGACCATGGCGACGTGTTCGCTTCGCATCGTGAGGGGCGACGCTTCGGGCTCGGCATCCTGCTGGCCACCCCCCTGCACCGGCTCGCCGATTACGCCGCCGACCTGGTCGGGGCCGATACGGTCCACGTGTCGACCGAGGTCCTTGGTGCGGAATCGGTCGAGTATCGTCGACGATGCGAGGCTGCGTCCCTGCGCGTCGAGATGATTCGATCGCTCGAAGGGAGGGGACTCCCGACACTTGTGTATACCGTGAACCACCAGGGAAACGGCCTTCTGGCTCAACATCTGATCGAGCTCGGTGTGACGGGTCTGTTTACCGACGACCCGTCGAGCTGGGCGATCGCCGCGGATCGGGCGGCCTGACGCGAGCCTCGGACGATTCGCCTCGCTCCGGTCGCAGTCGCCAGCTTGTTTTTCAGCGAGTCTGGAGTCGTTGGACGGCCTCCGAAGCCGTCTCAAATGCGTGAGGATCAGCGCGTCGGGCATCGCCGCGGAAGATCCTCGCCTCGGCCCGGACGCGGACGGAGATCCGCTTGTTGAGATCGGCAATTCCGTCGAACGATCGCGAGAGGGCCTCGGCCGGCTCGCGGGCAGCAACCTGCTCGCGGAACATCAGGAGGCGCCGGCGTAACTGCGCGACTTCCTGCTGATACCGAGCCCCGGCACCCGCGAGGGTTGTGGCAAACTCGTCGACGGCCGCGATTGCCCGATCGGCGCGGGCGAGCCCGGCGCGATCGACGCCGGCAACCGGTCGCGTTGCGGGTTGGGTCGCGATCACGCGAGGGCGGCCGAGTCGATCTGAGAGGGCGTTCAGCCGGTCGCGGACCACCCGCCATCGCTCCGCCACGGCCGGGCCCCGGGAGACCTGAAGCGTCCGGGCCTGGACCGGCCAGAGCCGAGAGCGGATCAGACCGAGTGACGCGACGAAGTCGGCCCTGGGTGAGCCGTCGGTCAGCATCCCGTCGAGTCCCTCTGCCTGGGAGATCAGGCCGTCGATATCTTCGAGGATCGGCTGTCGATCCGGCCCAGGGCTGATCGCAGCCCGGACGTCGCGGAGCGACTCGGCAAGCCGACGGACCTGCTCGCGGAACCAGCCGATGCCCGCCGTCGGATCGGGACGCGGGGAGGCACCGACCGGAACGATCCCCTGATCGGCCTCCATCGCGTCGATCAGGGCATTCATCACCGGGAGAAGACGGGCGAGGTTCTTCATGTGCAGCGAGGCGCGGGGCGAGACGCCCGGCATCGTCGCGAGCGAGGCCGAGAGTCGAGCGTACGTTTCCTCGACATCAGCCAGCAGCGGACGCGACCGGATCAGGCTCGGCGGGTCGGACGGCGTCACGGCGACGTAAAAGAGTTCGGCGGCGTCCCAGAGGCGTGAGAGCTCGCCTTCCCGTTCCGCACCGATCATCGTCAGCGGAAGGTCGGCCAGGGTGTTCTCGTACATCGCGATCGATTCCAGGACCGTCATCCGCGCCAGGCGAAAGAGGTCGCGGGGATCGTAGCGTTGCATCGTCGCCAGCCGGTTGAGGATCGACCACTCCAGCGATCCGGCCGGGGCCATCTCCAGGTTATTGATCGGCTGGTTGGCGAGGAACTGGGCCCCTGCTCGGGGTTGGTAAACCACAGAGACACAGAGGCACAGTGAAGACCAGATAAGGACCCGATTCATCCTTCGGGATGCCGAGCGGCCCGGTCGATGCCGAGAGACATCCTGGTTCTTCCTCTGTGTCTCTGTAACTCCGTGGTTCATTCCCACGCCTCAGGCAAAGGGACGAGCGTGGTTACCGTGGTCAAGCGGACGGGGAAGGTCCGAGTGGCCCATCAGGAAGGCGTCGATCGAGTGCGCGGCGTGGCGGCCCTCGGCGATCGCCCAGACGATGAGGCTCTGGCCGCGGGCCATGTCTCCGGCCGTAAAGACCTTCGCCACACCGGTCCGGCGATCGACGTCTGCCTTGACGTTCCCCATCGCGTCGACTTCCACACCGAACTGTTCGAGCATCCCCTTGCGCTCGACGTAGATCTGCTCGGGGCCGTTGATCATGATCTCGCTGACGGAGGCGTCGTCGAGGTACGGCCGAATCGGCGCGAAGAACTGAAGCAGCGTCTCTTCGAATACGGTCTTCGGGATCATGGG
>DAIDJI010000433.1 GCA_027451455.1 Planctomycetales bacterium
GAACATCTTCCGTCGGGCGGCGTCGGAGAAGAGTAATTGCTTCGGCACGGTGGAAGGCTCCTCGAATCGAACCGGGTCCCGATCATTAGGGGGGGGAGTGGCCGAGGGCCAGGCCGGTCGCCCTTGAGCGACGGGCGACCGGCCCAGCATCAGGCCGTCACTTGACGATCTTGGCCAGGATGTCGGACTCGCGGAGGATCTTGATCTCCTCGCCGTCCAGCTTGATCTCAGTGCCGGAATACTTCCCGAAGAGGACCTCATCCCCCTCGGCGACGCCGATCGGCGCCCGCTCGCCCGAATCCAGCAGCTTGCCTGGGCCAACCGCGAGAACCTTGCCCCGCTGCGGCTTCTCCTTGGCCGTGTCCGGCAGGACAATCCCGCCCGCCGTCTTCTCCTCGGCTTCGATCTGCTGGATCACCACCCGGTCCTCAAGGGGACGGATCGCCAACTTCGCCATTATCGCAGTCCTTCTCTCAAAGTGTTCGTAATGTCGCCCTGGTCTGGAATCCGAAGAGGCCGTCCACAGAGGGACAGCTTACATCATTCCCATGCCGCCCATTCCGCCCATGCCACCCATTCCGCCCATGCCACCCATGTCACCGCCATGGTGCGGGTCGTGGTGGCCGGCGGCTTCCTTCTTCTTCGGGGGCTCGGCGATGAGGGCCTCGGTGGTCAGGAGGAGGCCAGCGACGGAGGCGCCGTTCTGGAGGGCCGAGCGGGTGACCTTGGTCGGGTCGACGATTCCGGCGGCGAACATGTCGCCCCAGGTGCCGCTCTCAGCGTCATAGCCGAACCGGGGATCCGGGTTCTTCTTGATCCGGCTGACGACAACGGCGCCGTCGAGGCCAGCGTTCTCGGCGATGTAGCGGGCGGGCTGCTCGACGGCCCGGCGCACGATCTCGGCGCCGAGGGCCTCATCGCCGGTGAGCTTGAGGGCCTCGACGGCCGAGGCAGCCCGGATCAGGGCGGTGCCGCCGCCGGGGACGACTCCCTCCTCGATCGCAGCGCGGGTGGCGTGCAGGGCGTCCTCGACGAGGGCCTTGCGCTCCTTCATCTCGGTCTCGGTCGCAGCGCCGACGTTGATCTGCGCGATGCCACCGGCGAGCTTGGCGAGCCGCTCCTGAAGCTTCTCCTTGTCGTACTCGCTATCGGTTCCCTCGATCTCGCGGCGGATCATCTCGACCCGGCCCTTGATCTGGTCGGTCGTGCCGGCACCCTCGACAACGGTCGTGTTCTCGCTGTCGATCGTGATCTTGCGCGCCCGGCCGAGCTCGTTGAGCTGGACGTTCTCCAGGTCGATGCCGAGATCCTTGAAGATCGCCTGCCCGCCGGTCACGACGGCGATGTCGCCGAGCATTGCCTTGCGGCGGTCGCCGTAGCCGGGGGCCTTGACCGCGGCACAACGGAACGTGCCCCGCAGCTTGTTGATGACCAGCGTGGCGAGGGCCTCGCCCTCAACTTCCTCGGCAATGATCAGGAGCGGGCGGCCCGACTGCGCCACCTTCTCCAGCACCGGGACCAGATCCTTCACCGACGAGATCTTCTTCTCGTGGATCAGGATGTAGGGGTCCTCGAGCACGGCCTCCATCGAGGTCGGGTTGGTGACGAAGTAGGGCGAGAGGTAGCCACGGTCGAACTGCATTCCCTCGACCCACTCGACCTCCGTCTTGAGTGTCTTCCCCTCCTCGACCGTGATCACGCCGTCCTTGCCGACCTTCTCGGTGGCCTCGGCGATCATCTTGCCAATCTCGGAGTCGAAGTTCGAGGCCACCGTCGCGACCTGCTCGGTCTCGATCTTGTTGGTGACCTTGGTGCTCATCTTGTGGAGTTGCTCGACGACGTCGGCAACCGCGCGATCCATCCCGCGCTTCATCAGCATCGGGTTGACGCCGGCGACGACCGCCTTGAGCCCCTCGTTGTAGATCGCCTCGGCCATGACGGTCGCCGTCGTCGTGCCGTCGCCGGCGATGTCGGAGGTCTTGCTGGCGACCTCCTTGACCATCTTGGCTCCCATGTCCTCGTACTTGTCTTCCAGCTCGATTTCCTTGGCGACCGTGACGCCGTCCTTCGTCACCGTCGGCGAGCCGAACGACTTCTGGATGATGACGTTCCGGCCGCGGGGGCCGAGGGTCACCTTCACGGCGCGGGCCAGCTTCGTGATCCCACGCTGCATCGCCTGCCGCGCGTCCTGGTCGAACGCGATCATCTTCGCAGCCATCTGTCTTGCGCTCCGGGAAAAGTCCTGGGGATCGAACCTCGTTGCTCTGGATTTCGCCCGATGGTGTGGATCAGCCGACCACCGCGAGGATGTCCTCCTCGCGCATCAGGAGCACCTTCTTGTCGCCTTCAATTTTGAATTCCTCGCCGGCATACGAGGTGAACAGGACATGCTCGCCGACCTTCACCTGAAGCTCGCGACGCTTGCCGTCCTTGGTGATCCGGCCCTCACCGACCGCGATCACTTTCCCCTTCTGGGGCTTGTCCTTGGCCGTATCCGGCAGCACAATCCCGCCGGCCGTGGTCTCCTTAGCCTCCTCACGCTCCACCACCACGCGGTCGCCCAACGGCTTGAGTGTCATCTGGCGATCTCTCCTCTCCCAACTCGCTCGATCCAGGTTGACGACCGACGCCCCCGGGCTTGCCCTCACGGATGCCTCGCCTGGCTTCGCAGCCGGTCGTCGCATACGATGCCGTCCCGATATGCAACCACTGTGCCTGCGGAAACAATCGCCGTAAATTCCTACCAGATCAAGACTAACAATTCGAGCATGAGGCTGGCCTTCCATCTCCAACCTGCCGATGTGACGCGACCTCATCGAATGACTGCCAATCTGGCAGTCCAGATCGCCTCGGCACTTTTTCTCCTACAAGGCTCCGATTCAGGTGGGAGCCTCCTCGCCCGATGGCGATGATCAGAGGCAACGGTCCTATCGTGAAAGTCAGGATCTTCGCTCGGCGAGGCGGATAAAAATCAACTCTATTTTCGCCAATACAGCCTTTTTTCCGGTTTAGCGGAGAGGAAAGAGGGAAGATCAATGAAATTGGTGGGATATTGAGAGAAGCAGAGTTAAGATTGCATTGATCGAGTTCTCCAGGCATGAAGGCAGGCATCGATCACCCAATGAGCCAGGGCCGTTCGCATCGGTTGCGGGTTGCGGTGCGTGGGCCTTGCCGGGGAGTTCGAAACGACGAGGCCCCGGAAAGCGATCTTACCAAGGAGATCCAGCCGGCCCGGGTCGCCGGATAGGCTGCCCCTGTACGACCTTCAGGCCCCGACCGCCCGGAGGAGCAGACGCCCCGCGTTCCCTGAAGTGATCGCCGCCCCTGTCGCCCGATCGAACGATTTCGCGATCCATCGGGTCATTTCCCGCGCCGAGGCCAGTCCCGGCGCCGACCGATCGACGCCCATCAGGTTGCTCCCGATCGCGATCCCTTCGGGGCCCGGCTCGTCCTCGAACGGGATCGCGGCGATGGCGTCGACGAGGGACTTCAGCTCGTCCGGGCCCTCCGCGCCCGGGAGGCCGGGCGTCAGGCCGATGACGACGCCACGGGCGCGGAGATTCCTGACGACGCGAACGCCGGTGGCCGAGCCGTCGAGGATCGACCGGTAATCGATCGTCCCGTGGCTCAGGGCGACTGGCAGGGCGGTGCCCGAGGTCTCTAACCATTTCAGGACATCCGTCATCGTTGCGGCGTTCATGCCGGCGAGGTCGAGGACCGGCCTGGTGCCGGCCGGATCGTTCGCCAGGCCGGCGAGGCGGTCGAGCAGCGCCCGGCCCAGTTCGGTGAGGCCCCGGTCGTCGCCGGGGGCCATCGATCCGCCGAGATTCCCCTCGGTAGCCGCGATCGGCTGGAAGACGCGCACGCCGCGCTCAAAAAGTTCAGGCAGGCGATCGAGGTCTGCGGCTGATCGAATGAGAAAATCGAGTCCCCCGACGCCAAGGACGCCCCAGCACATCCCGTCTTCGGGCCAGGCTCGCCAGGTTTCGATATCGGCGGGATCGCGAAGGAGTCGGCCAGCGAACTCGGCCTCGCACCGCGCGATCATCCTACCGAGTGCGGCCCAGGGGTCGGGCTGGCTCGTCCAGTCCACCGGCTTCCGCCCGATCGCCAGCACCGAGAGCGTGCAACCGAGCAGGTAGCCGTCGAGCCGGCCAACCCGATCGGCCACTTCCGGATAGAGGGCGGGATCTGGTTCGGTCGTCTCGGTCGCGTACTGTCGCAACCAGTTGAGATGCAGGTCGATGAGCCGCATCAAAGATTCTCCCGAGCACCTGGACGGGTTCCTCGCATCGAACCCGGTTTGTCTCTCAATCGGCAATCCCGCCCCGGGAATCCGGGAAGGCCGTCCCGCCGACGCCGACGGCGGCCCGCGTCTCGGCCGCCTCGATGGCCCGATCGCCGGGCATCGCGGCGAGGAACCGGCGGACACGGTCGCCGAGTCCGTTCCATCGCGCGACATCGCGGGTCCGGCCGCCAAGGTCCCAACCACGCCAGATGATCGGTGGATCTTCGGCCAGTGTCCGACCGGCCTCGGCGATCGCCCCCGTCAGACTGAGAATTCGGCCAGGCCAGGCCACGACGACCCGCGACGGCACCCGGCCAGAACCTGCAGGGTCAGAATCCTTGATGATGGCCGAGAGCGATCCGCCCGGTGCGGGACGCTTGCCGACCCATCGCCGACTCGTTTCGCCCCAGCCAATCCGGATCTCTCGGTCGCGAGCCTCGATCGCGAGCGACGAAAGCCGGAGGCTCGCCCGACGCGCCACCGAGACAGCAGTCGCCGCATCGTCGAGGTGCAGAACGATCAAAATTCCGCTCGCCTTTCCCGGACGATCCGGGACTCCCAGAAGGCAGGCCGAGATTCCTAGCAAATGTGGCCGCAATTCCGATTCCCACCGGACTCCCGAGGCGATCGCCAGCAGGCTTAGCCGGGTCCGCAGTGGCGCCAGGCCGGCGCGGGTGGGATCGACCCGCTCCACTCGATCGGCCAGGCCGAAGGCGCGATCCCAGCCGGAGGGGTCCGGATCGACAGCAATCGAGAGGGCCGCCATCGCACCAGCGGTCGGGATCGATTCCAGCCAGGCGGGCTCGACTCCCCTCTCGATCGACGTTCGACCCTCGAACCGAGCCGAGACGTCGAGCACGAAGCCTCCATCCTTGAGAAAGGCCCGCCCGTCGATTTGTCCGCATCCCAACGCCCGGATCGCCTCGATCACTCGACGGCGGTCGAGAGAGGCATTCGTCGCGGAGGGAAGTCGAGCTGGT
>DAIDJI010000434.1 GCA_027451455.1 Planctomycetales bacterium
AAGAGACCGGCCTGCGGATCGCGGTCGGACGGCAACGTCGGGTCGTCACCCACCGATATCCTCACGGGCTGGTCGAGCTGACCTTCCACGACTGCGAGACCGAGGACCCGGCCGCCGAGCCCGATCCGGCGACCGGCTTCGTCTGGGTCCCCATCGACCAGCTTGGCGGCCTGACCTTCCCCGAGGCCAACGAGCCGATCCTCGACGAGCTCGCCCGCGAGCGTCGCGAGACCATCCGTTGATGGCAGGGGCTTCCTCGCAGCCCGCAATCAAGGCGCCCCCGTCGCGGCACATTCATCCAGAACCTCGCCCAGGCTCTGGTCGAGGATCGCGACCATCTCGTCGATCTGCTCGGCCGTCGAAATCAAGGGCGGGCCGAAGGCGATCCAGTTCGGATCGAATCGGCAGAGCAACCCGTGGTCGAGCGCCCGACGGCCGACCTTCACGCCAAAACCGTCCGCGAACGGCTGACGAGTGGCGCGGTCCTCGACAAATTCGACCGCCTGGAACAGGCCCTTGCCCCGAATATCGCCGATCACGCCGTACTTCGCCGCGAGCCCCTCGAAACCCGCGCGGAGCCGTTCGCCCTGTAGCCTGGCGTTCGCCAGAAGATCACGCTCGAGAATCTCGCGGAGGACGGCGATCCCAGCGGCGCAGGAGATCGGGTTCCCCTCGAAGGTGTGGCCCTCCACGAATCCCGGATTCTCCTCGATGGGTCCCCAGAAGGCATCGGCGATCGGGCGCCGGCAGATCATCGCCGAGAGCGGGGCATAACCGCCGCTGAGGCCCTTCGCCGTGCAAAGCACATCCGGCACGACGCCGAACGTCTCCGCGGCAAACATTCGCCCCGTCCGGCCGACCCCGGTGATGATCTCGTCGAAAATGAGCAGGATGTTCTGGCGATCACAGATCTCGCGGAGGATCGGTAGATATTCGTCGGGCGGGTCGATCACCCCTCCGGTGTGGCCGATCGGCTCGACCATGACCGCGGCCACCGTCGCCGGATCCTCCATCGCGATCACCTGCTCGACAATCGTGGCGCAGGTAACCCCGCAATCGGGGTAGGTCTTGCCGAACGGGCACCGATAACAGGTCGGCGGGAAGACGTGCAGAAAGCCCGGCGCCATCGGCTCGTTGACCGTCTTCCGCGACTTCAGCCCCGAGGCCGATAGCGAGGCCAGCGTCGAGCCGTGCCACGACTGGTATCGGCTGATGATCTTGTACTTGCCCGGCGATCCAGTGAGACGATGGTACTGGCGCGCGAGCTTGATGGCCGCCTCGGTGACCTCGGAGCCACCGCACTGAAACTTGACCGTCGAGAGGTCGCCCGGGGTCAGCTCGGCCAGCAGGTTGGCAAGCTGAACGGCGACCGGGTTGGTCCCGTGCATCGGCGGCGAGAAGTGCAGAACATCCAACTGCCGGCGAATCGCCTCGATCACGCGGCGGTTGTTGTGGCCCACCGAGGCGACATAGATCCCCGAAAGCGCATCGAGGTAGCGCCGGCCCTGCACGTCCCAGTAATGGACGCCGTCTGCCCGGGCCATGATGAGCGGGTGCTTCGACCACTCGGCCATCTGGTCGCGCACGAAGATCTGGCGGAGGAACCGTTCCTCGGTGACCTGAGCCTCGGCGATCAGGTCGATCGTCGTCGCTGTGGACATGCCTCGCTTGACTCCTCGGACAGACCCGTCCACCGACGTTATCGAGAGGATCAGCCGACGTCGGCCCATTCACGCTCGATCGCCTTCCTCGCCGCGGACGACTCCATCCAGAACCGATCTTCCCGGTCCTGCGTCGGCGACGCAAGCCCTGGTCGCCCCGGCTCGCGAGAGGAACGCCTGGCCCCTCTGGGATCGGAGGACGATTCCGATTAGGATGAGGAACGCCTACCGAACCCTCCTCGCTTTCAGGGACCACCCCCGTGATTCGAAACGGCGACGGCTCTCAGGCTCGTCGATCGGGCGTCCTGGCCGTTCTGGCCGGGTCGCTGGCGATCTCCTCAGCGCACGCGGCCGATCGCGTCGACTACGCCCGGCAAGTCAAGCCCATCCTTTCCGCCCGGTGCTTCGCCTGCCACGGAGCGCTGAAGCAGGAGTCGGGTTTGCGCGTCGACACCGCCCGGGCGATCCTCGCCGGCGGCGACGGCGGGCCGGCGATCGTCCCGGGATCGGTCGGCGAGAGCCCGCTCATCGATCGCCTGAGCGGCGAGGGCGCCGATCGGATGCCGCCGACCAGCGAGGGCGTCGGGCTCGCTCCCGAGCAAATCGCGGTGCTACGTGCCTGGATCGAGCAGGGAGCCAGCGCCCCGGCCGACGAACGACCCGAGCCCGACCCGCGCGACCACTGGGCGTTCCGCCCGCCGGTGCGTCCGGATGTGCCGCCGAACGGGGGAGGCAACCCGATCGACGCCTTCCTCGCCCGGCAATGGGCGAAGCAGGGTCTGAAGCCGCAACCGCCCGCCGAATCGGGGATCTGGCTCCGGCGCGTCTCGCTCGACCTGATCGGCCTGCCTCCGACCGACGCCGAGCGCGCCGCCTTCCATGCCGATCGATCGCCCGACGCCTACGAAACGGTCGTCGACCGTTTACTCGCAAGCCCCCACCACGGCGAGCAATGGGGACGCCACTGGCTCGACATCTGGCGATACAGCGACTGGTGGGGCCTCGGAAAGGAGCTGCGCAACAGCCAGAAACATATCTGGCACTGGCGCGACTGGGTCGTCGAATCGCTCAATCACGACGTCGGATACGACGAGATGATTCGCGAGATGCTCGCCGCCGACGAGCAATCGCCGAACGACCTGGGCCGCCTCCGCGCGACCGGATTCCTCGCCCGCCCCTATTTCCTCTTCAACCGAAACACCTGGCTCGAAGAGGTCGTCGAGCATACGAGCAAGGCCTTGCTCGGCCTGACCCTCAACTGCGCCCGGTGCCACGATCACAAGTACGACCCGATCGGCCAGCCGGATTACTACCGCTTCCGCGCCTTCTTCGAGCCGTACCAGCTCCGGACGGACATCCTCCCCGGCACGCCTGACCTCGACCGCGACGGGCTTCCTCGTGCCTTCGATGCCAACCTCGACGCCCCTACGTTCCTCTTCATCCGGGGCGACGAACGACGTCCGAGGAAAGATCAACCCATGAAGCCGGGCCTGCCGGCGCTGCTGGCACCGGAGGGGGTCGCGATCGAGCCCGTCACGCTCCCCGCCGAGGCCGCCACACCGGGTTTGCGTGCGTTCGTCGTCGCGGACCTCCTGAAGGAAGCGGACGCGAAGGTCGAGGCCGCGCGAGCGGCACTGGCGAAGGGACGCGGCCGAATCGCCCTCGCGACCTCCGGATGGACACGCGGCCCGATGCTCCTCGATCTCTTCTCCTGGAACCTCGCGACGAGGACACTCGCGTCGGCCGAGGCGAATCGTGATTCGCTTCGAGCCCGGGCCAGGGCGGATCGGGCCCGGTCCCAGGGTATTCCCGCCAGCGACCTCATCTCGCGGGCCTCGAAGCTCGAACGGCAAGCGGCCCTCGCGAGTGCCGAGCTCGACCTCGCCCGCGCAACCTTTGCGGCCGGCAAGCCGGATCAGAAAAAGCTCGACGCCGCCCGAAAGGCCGTCGAGGCGGCTCGCAAGAAGCTCGAAGCGCCAGGGGATTTCTACACCCCGATCGCCGGCGCCCGAAAAACCCTTGAGTCAAACGTTGAGCCGGCAGCCTCGCAGGGAATGCCGTTCCCATCGACCAGCACCGGCCGGCGATCGGCTCTGGCCCGCTGGATCGCCGACCGGAAGAACCCGCTCACGGCCCGCGTGGCCGTCAATCACGTCTGGATGCGACACTTCGGCGCGCCGCTCGTGCCGTCCGTCGCCGACTTCGGCCGAAAGGGAACGCCGCCAACTCATCCCGAACTGCTCGACTGGCTCGCGATCGACTTCATGGACCACGGCTGGAGCCTGAAGCGGCTGCATCGGCTGATCGTCACCTCCGAGGCCTACCGGCGGACATCGTCCGCCCGCGGAGCCGATCCGGCAACTCTCGCCGCCGACCCCGAGAACCGCCTCTACTGGCGGATGAACCCGACCCGAATGGAGGCGCAGGTCGTCCGCGATAGCCTGCTCCGCCTTGCCGGATCGCTCGACGAGACGATGGGCGGACCGACCGTCCCCTCGAACAACGAGGCCTCGCGAAGACGGAGCCTCTACTTCTTCCATTCCCACAACGACTATCCAAAATTCCTCGCGACATTCGACGACGCCAGCGTGCTCGAGTGCTACCGGCGCTCCGAGAGCATCGTCCCGGCCCAGGCGCTGGCCCTCTCAAACAGCAAGCTCGCCCTGTCGATGGCCGGCCGGATCACCGTTCAAAACGGCACAACGAATGACCCAGAATTCATTCGCTGGGCCTTTGAAACCATCCTCGGCGAGGCCCCAACTCCCGACGAGCGCGCGGCCTGCGAACAGACCCTCGCGCAATGGCGAGCCATTCTGAAGGCTCGAAACACCACCGACCCAAACCTCCGCGCCCGGGTCAACCTCGTGCAGGCTCTCCTGAATCACAACGACTTCGTCACCATCCGATAGGGGCCGAGCCCATGCCGCACCCTCATCCCGCCCCCAGCCGACGCGAATTCCTCGCTGGGCTCGGCACGAGCTTCACCGGACTGGCGCTCGCCGCAATCCTGCACCGCGACCGCGTCTCGCTCGGCGCCGAGGCCGGATGGTCGCCCCCAGACGGCAAGCCGCACTTCCCGCCAAGGGCACGGGCCGTGATCTGGTTGTTCATGAATGGGGGTGTCAGCCATTTAGAAACGTTCGATCCCAAGCCCGAGCTGAACAGGTACGCCGGCAAGTCCATCGAGGCCACGCCCTACAAGGATGCCCTCGACCCGAAGAAGCTCGCACTCTCCCGGGTGGTCGTCGTCAACGACGCCAACGGCCAGCAGCGAAACACGCTCTTCCCAACACAGGTCGGCTTCAAAAAATATGGGCAGAGTGGGATCGAGGTCAGCGACTGGCTGCCACACCTCGGCGGCTGCGTCGACGACCTCGCCGTGGTCCGGTCCATCTACACGACCGACAACAACCACGGAGCACAGACGCAATTCCACTCGGGCCGGCACATGCTCGACGGCGAGTTCCCCAACCTCGGCGCCTGGGTTCATTACGGGCTCGGCACACTCAACGACGACCTTCCCCAGTACGTCTCGATCGGACACCGCGAATACTGGAACAAATCCGACGGCCACTACCTCGGCCCCAGCCACGACGCCGTCCCC
>DAIDJI010000435.1 GCA_027451455.1 Planctomycetales bacterium
CGACTCCGATCCGTCGGTGGAGACACAATCGATGCGGCAGCTCATTGCACCCGGGCCGGGCGGGACCTCGGACCGGCGTTGGCTGGTCGTCGCGGTGCTATGCGGGCTGCTGGCATGGCTGGGCACGGGCGGGGTGACGCGGCTTCTGGCCCAGGACATGAAGGCCGAGGCACCCCAGGCCAAGGAGGCCCCCGCCGCGAAGGAGGATGCGCCAGAGCCCGCCCCAGCCGCCGACGCGGCCGGCAATGCCATCCCCAATAACGCCGCGGGTGCGGGAACCAGCCCCGAGGCCCCCCAGAGCCTCCTGATGCTCGCGATCCGGGCGTCGGGCCCGATCGGCGGTTTCCTGCTCCTGCTCTCGATTTACTTCACGGCGCTGGTGATCCGTCTCTTCATGGAACTCCGGGTCAGCGAGGCTGTCCCGACGGCGCTGGTCGAGCGGCTGGAAGCCGCCATCGCCGAGAAGAAATTCCAGGACGCCTACGACGCCTGCAAGGAGAACGACTCGTACCTCGCCCGACTGGTCCGGGTCGGGATCGCCAACCTGCCGAATGGACGCCAGGAGGCGAAGGAGGCGATGATGGAAGCTTCCGACGAGATCGTCACCAGCCTGGAGATGAAGATCAGCTACCTGGCCATCATCGGGACGCTCGGACCGATGATCGGTCTGGTCGGGACGATCGCGGGGATGATCGATAGCTTCAAGGAGATCGCGATCGCCGGCGGCGCCCAGCCCCGCCCGGAGAAGGTCGCCATGGGTATCTCGATGGCTCTCTTCATCACGCTGGAAGGTGTCTCTCTCTCGGTCCCGGCGATCTTCTTCTTCGCCTTCTTCCGCAACCGGATCGCCCAGATGACGATGGAAGCCACTCGTGTGGCCGACCGGACGATCAACTCGCTGGTCGCTGCCGCCAAGGCTGCCAAGTCCGCCTGATCGATCGATTGACTGGCTTCGAGCCGAAACCGAGTGGAGCCCGCGATGTCCGCCCAGATGTCGACCGAGCTGAAGGCGGAGCCCAACCTCACGCCACTGCTCGACGTGGTCTTCCAGTTGATCACCTTCTTCATGCTGATGATCAACTTCAGCTCGGATAACTACGATCGTCGGATCACGCTCCCGGTCGCGGGCTCGGCCCGGCCGATTGAGGACGATCGCCAGGTTGACGAGGATCGGCTGGTCCTGAACATCGACAAGGACGGCCATCTTCTGATGGGTGGCGAGGTTCAGCCGATCCACAAGGCGGTGCAGACGATCAAGCGGCAGGCGGACCTGATCAAGCTGAACATGAAGGCGGCCGGCAAGAAGCTCGATGCCACCGGCAGCTTGCCGACCACGATCGTGCTTCGAGCCGATCGGGACGCCTCGTTCTCGTCGGTCCACGATTTGATCAAGGCTTGCCAGGCGAACGGGTTTCGCAAGTTCGCCCTCAAGGCGATGAACAGCTAGCTGGCCACTGGCAAGGGGGATCGATCCTTGTCGAAGCGTCGAAAAGTGCGCAGGGCGGAGGAGCCGACGGTGCAGATCGCGCCGATGCTCGACATGGCCTTCCAGCTCCTGACGTTCTTCATCCTGACCTACCATCCGATGCCGCAGGAGGGGCAGTTCCTGATGAACCTGCTCCCGGCGATACCGTCGACCTCGAGTGCCGAGGCGGCGAGCGACGCGGCCTCGGACAAGCTCCCGGCCGAGCTGCGCACACTGCCGACGACCCTCAAGGCTGGCCCGGGCGGGTCGCTCGGCGAGATTCTCGTCGGCGAACAGGCGGTCCCAACCACCCCGGCCGAGCTCGAGAAGGAACTCGACAAGTATTTGCAGGATCCGACCCTGCCCTTCGACCAGACCGTCTTGAAAGTCGACCCGAACCTGAAGTATTCCGAGCTGATGAGGGTGATCAACGCCTTCTCGAACGCCTTCCATCGGGCCAAGAAGGCGCCCAACATCAGCTTTGAGGAACTGCCCCCGGGTGCCTGAACGATCGGGGTGCGATCCGATACCGAGGAAAGACCAGGGGGTGGGCCATCGTCGGCCGGACCAGTTCGACCTTCTTCCGAGGCTCGGAATTCTCCCGGTTCGTGATCCTGCTGGCCGTGCTGGTGGGAGGAATCTGGGTCTTCTGGCAATACGGCCGGGCGCGGCCGATTCCGGTCGTCCCCCCGGCGGTTGCCGGGCCGCCGCCGAAGCCCGTTGAGCCCGATCGCTCGGTTGAGTTTGAGAGCGTCACGGATCGGACCCCGATGACCCTCCGCGATACCGCCGCGTACGCGCTCCTGATCGACCGGGCGCGGGGGAAATCGGCGGTCCAGCTTGCCGCCGAGAGCCGGCGCGATCTTTTCCTGACCCACTTCTGGGAGCGTCCCGAGCACTATCGAGGCGTCCCGGTCCACATCGACGGGACCGCCCTTCGGGTCCTTCGCTACGAGTCGAAGCTCAGCCGGACCGGGTGGCTGTACGAGGCCTGGATCGAGACGCCCGAGACCGGCCGGTATCCGTACGTCTGCGTCTTCGAGGATCCGCCGAAGGGATTCCCCATCGGTCCGAACGTCTCCGAGCGAGTCGTCTTCAATGGATACTTCCTCAAGATCATGAAGTACCAGGCGGGCGATGTCGCCCGGGGCGCCCCGCTCCTGATCGGCCGGATTGGCTGGGACGCGAGCCAGTCGGCCTTCGCCAAGGCGCCCGGCTCGGGCTCGACGCTCAAGTGGACCCTGATTCTGCTGGCGATCATGTTCGTCGTGACCCTGACCCGATGGCTGGCGACCATGCGCCGATCGTTCCGCCGCGGCGAACGCGCCGGCCCTCGGTTCTCGCCGACCGACGAGATCGACGCCGACGCCCTCGATCGCTGGGTCCGAAGCACCGCCGACGAGCGGGCAGACGGGCCGCCTGCGATTCCCGAAACCCCCGACCTCAGCGTCGTCGCGGGAATCCCAGCGGCGGAAGCCAGTGGTACGCAGCGGCCGGATGAGGGAGAATCGCTCACCAGGCCCAACTCGGGCGACGACTCGACCTGATCCAACCGACCGGCCCCGCCCCGATGCACCGCGAGTATCGCCACGACGAGACGCACCACCACCATGGGACCGGCCTCGAGGTGATCCAGGCGGATCCTCTCGCGGAGGAGCGCGCGCTGATCGCCTTCACGGCGGTCCTTGGCGGCCTGATCGGGCTCGACCTGCTCCTGGGCCTCGTCGGCTGGGGCCCTCGCCATTTCCCGATGGGACTCTCGCCGACGATGCTCGCCGCGCTGCTGGGTGCGGTCTACATCGTCCACGGAGCCTTGCAGGCGATGCTCCACGGCCGGATCGGTGCCGACATCGCCCTTGCGCAGGCCTGCCTCGCCGCCCTTCTGATCGGGCAGCCGTTCGTCGCGGCGGAGGTTGTCTTCATCGCGCTTCTGGGCGAGGTCCTCGAAGCCTGGACCTTCTCCCACACCCGGCGCGCCCTCGGCCGGCTCGTCGAACAATCCCCGAGAACGGCCCGGGTTCGACGGGATGCGATGGATCTGGAGATCCCCGCGAATGAGGTTGTGGTCGGCGACCGGGTTTTGATTGGTCCTGGCGATCGGATTCCGGTCGACGGGACGATCGTCACCGGACAATCGACGGTTGACCTCTCCGCGCTCACAGGCGAGCCGATCCCGGTCGACCGGGGTCCGGGCGATCCGGTCTTCAGCGGGACGATCAACCAGTTCGGCGCGATCGAGGTCGAGGCCGAGAAGGTCGGCGACCGGACCACGATGGGCCAGGTCCTCAAGCTGGTCGAGCAGGCCCGAAAGCGCCGGGCGAAGCTGGAGAAGACGGCCGATCGGATGGCCCGCTACTTCCTGCCCGTCGTGGAAGTGGTCGCGGGCGGGACCCTGGCGATCGGATACTTCGCCGGATGGCCGGATGCCTGGTCGCGGGCGGTCGCGGTGCTGGTTGTCGCCTGCCCGTGCGGACTCGTTCTGGCGACTCCCGCCGCGATGCTCGCCGCGATCGCCTGGTTGGCCCGGCACGGCGTCCTCATCAAGGGCGGGACGGCGCTGGAAAGCCTCGCCGCCTGCGACACTTTTGCCTTCGACAAGACCGGCACCCTGACCCTGGGCCGCCCTGGCTTTCGCGGTCTGGAACCGATCGACGGAAACGACGAGGCGACCGTTCTTCGTCTGGCGGCCTCGGCCGAATCCTCAAGCCGACACCCACTCGCGGTTGCCGTCGTCGCCGAGGCTCGCCTTCGCTCGATCGAACTTTTGACCAGCGAGGATGCGAGGGCCTTCCCCGGCGCCGGCGTGCAGGCGACGTGTCGAGGATCGAACGGGGAGACTTACAACGTCCTCGTCGGCAATCGTCGCTTGCTGGCCGAGCACGGGATCGAGCCCGACGAGGCGATCGGGTCGAGGTTCTCGGCGATCGACGCCCGGGGCGAGACGGCCCTGATCGTCGCGATCGACGGGCGCCTCGCGGGCGTGATCGCCGTGCACGACCCGATCCGGCGCGAGGCGCACGACGTCGTTCACGACCTGCGGCACCTGGGAATCCGTGAGGTTGCCATCCTCACCGGCGACCGCGAGCCCGCCGCGCGGGCGGCCTCGAAAAAGATCCACGCCGACACGGTCGCCGCCGAGCTACTTCCCGCCGATAAGGCTCGATGGATCGAGGAGCGAAAGGCGGCCGGTCGGAAGGTGGCGATGGTCGGCGACGGGATCAACGACGCCCCCGCGCTGGCCGTTGCCGACGCCGGGATCGCCCTCGGCGCCGCGGGCGCCGATCTCGCCGCGGAGGCCGGGAACATCATCCTCCTTGGCGACCCGCTCCGTGTTCTACCTGGCCTGGTCGGACTCTCGCGAAGCACCGTCGCGATCATTCGCCAGAACATCATCGGCTTTGCCTTCGGCTTCAACGCCGTCGCGATGCTCTCGGCAACATTCGGCATTCTCGGCCCGATCGCCGCGGCGGTTCTGCACCAGATTGGCTCACTGCTCGTCCTGCTCAACTCGATGCGGCTGCTCGTTCATGGCGACTGGCACAAGCTGCCGCCGGCACGGGCCATCCGGCGCCTCGGAGCGCGGATTCATCAAGTTGACGACGGGATCGACCTGGGCGCCATGGCCGGCTGGGCGTGGTCCTGTCGCCGACTGGCGTTGTTCACCGGTCTTGCTTTCCTGTTGATGGCCTACCTGACGAGCGGATGGCGGGCGATCGAACCCGGTGAGATCGGCATCCTCCGGCGATTCGGCCGATCGGCCGGGA
>DAIDJI010000436.1 GCA_027451455.1 Planctomycetales bacterium
CAACGGCAAAACCACGTCGGGCCTCAACACGATCAGCACGGGCAACGTGAAGGCTGTAATGCTCCCAATCCCCCCCCTCCCGCTCCAAACCGCCTTCGCCGAACAGGCCCACCGCCTCGAATCCCTCGCCCGCGCCCTCGACGCCGCCGCCGCGGGGGTTGACGCAGAGGATGGGCGTGCGCCGCAAGGCCTCGACGGCGCGCAGGCGCCGCAGCATCTCCTCGCCCCTCGCGCCATCGCGTGCAACGAGCAGGATGCGCGCGCCGCGCTCGGCGAGAGTGCGGGCGGCAACCGCTCCGATTCCGGAGGTGGCGCCCGTGATGACGATGGTCTTGCCGCGCATGCCGGTGTGTCGCCGCTCAACGCAAGGTGAGGCCGAGGATGATAACGAGCAGCGCGCCGATCAGTCCAAGGTAGAAATTCAGGTCACCCGACTGCAGCGCGCGCAGCCGGCCGGCGAGCCGCCAGATCGCCCGCGTCACGGGCGCGAACAGGTTGGGGCCGAAGAGATCGGCAACCTCGTGCTCGACCTTCAGCCTGTGGATGAAGTACGCCACCGCGCGGTGCTCGCGCGCGGTGTCGAGCGTGGGACGATAGATGAAGCTGTAGAAGGTGCGCATGGCGTTGGAGAAGGTGAGGGAGGTCGTGGCCGAGCGCTGCGCGTCCTCGCGCATGCCGCCGTACCACACCCGCGCCCGCCGCACCGCGAAGCGCCGGCCATTGAGAAGCAGCAGGAGCGGGACGATGGCGAGGAGGGGCATCACGATGACGAGCAGGGAGGGGGAGATGAAGGCGAACTTGTCCGTGAGCGGCACGAGCAGCCAGCCGCGCGTCATGGCGCCGGCCGAATCCACCCCGAACTGCGCGATGTCGGCCGCCTCGAGTCCCCCCCCCTCACGCCCGGGAGGGTCGCCCCATTCCTGTTCCTTGACGGCGTGCTGGAGCAGCCGGGGCCGGGCGTGGACGTGCTCCAGTACGGTCAGCGCGTGCTTGCAGAGGCCCAGCGAGTTCCGGAGGAAGTCGGGGCAGTCGCACCGGGCTCCGATCGGGTCGATGCCGACAAGAACGGTTCGGTAGGGCCGGGCGCCCGAGCCCGGCCTTCGCGTCGCCCAGAGTCCGAGCATCCGGCCATCGGGCGGCCGGGCCTCAATTCGGAGCCGGTCCTCGTGGGCGGCGTCCAGCCGGCGGAAGAGGGCGTCGAGCGCCTCCACCCGCACCGGCCATTCGCTCGCCGGAACGATCGCCAGGACATGCCGGACCAGCACCTCGGGTGGGATCTTGCCAGTACGCTTCCGAGCGCGGGCCAGCAGGGTCTCGAAGGCCTCAGCCTCCTCGGTCGGGAGGCGGGGCTCGGCGACGGTCAACGACATCGGGCAGACTCGTTTCGATTGAATGGAGACGATGAGCGATCCCGCACAGGCACCTCGCTATTATTCCCGCGCGGTACTCGCTATGCCAGGATCGGATTCAGCGGCCATGCGGTCAAGGTGGCACGGCCGGGGCGAGGGGTTTGTGCCGGTCTCTCGGCCGCCGGAACGGCGACTAGCGACTCACAGAACGGGCCCGCGCCAGCCAGACCTCCCCATCGAAGCGGAAGGACGACCAGGCCCACTGGGTCATCACGACCCATCCATTCCGGAAGCCGATCCGTCACTTCCGATCTCGGATCAACTCTTTTGCTTGCGAAGGTCGATGAAGCCGTAGGGCGGATAATACCCGGTGTGCCCCTTCTTCGGCTGGGTTCGCGGCGCGGTCGCGATGATCGTGCTGCCAGTGACCTCCGGATCGTTCGCCTGGGTCACGACCAGGCTGTTCATCCCTCCCTTGTTGAACGTGACAGCACCGTCGAATCGATGAGTCCCGTGATCGGCCGGAGTGAAGGTGTAGACCCCGGGTGAGAACGTCGCCAGCCAGGGAGCATTGTTCACAGGTTGCGCGATCTGGAGTTTCTGGTAAACGTTCGTCGGAAGTATCGTCCACGAATCGGTCGGACTGGAGAAGCCGACCGTCCCGGTATAGTTCGGCAGCGCCTTGCCATTGGCTCCCAGGGCCGTGACGGTGAAACTCTGCGGCTGGCCCATGTAGGCATAGGGCCGGAACGGCTTCACCCGGAATGAGACAGCCGTGAGCGGCGTCACGGTAATCATCACCGGCGCGGAGGTGCTCGACGCGAACCGGTTTGTGCCCGACGTGTAGACCGCCTCGACCTCGTAGGTCCCTACCCTCAGCTTGCTGGTCGCGAAACCGACCGGCCGGTCGAACAGCCCGATCGAGATCCGCCCCAGGACAATCGGACGCGCGCCCACCGTCACGAGCTGCACGTGACCGCTGGTGAGATTGCTGTCGGCGTTATGCACATTGACCGAAAAGGAGATCGCCGCACCCGCCTCGATGTTGCTCGTCGGCGCGATCAGCGTCGTGCGGGTGGGGGCGTTCTGAGTCTTCGCGGTGATCGTCAGGAGCTTGATGTCCGATGTGCTGGACCGATAGATCGAATTCGAGGGGATGAATTTCGCCTGAACCTCGGTCTGGCCGACTGTCTGAAGCTTCTTCGTGGTCAGGAAGGCCGTGTCGTTGATGCTTCCCGAACCAATCTGGTTCACACCGAAACTCGAGCTGAGCGCCGAGAGGAACGAATTGTTCGAGTGGCTCGCCCCCTTGTTGATCATAATGCTGCCGAGTAGGGTATGCCTGGGCGTGACGGTGTAGATCTCAATCGTGCCTGAGATGGTCTGACCGATCGAGGCCTTCAACTGCTTCGCATTTCCGCCGGGAGCAACGCTGGCGACCAGCGGTATCGGCTGTCCAGCCTCGGCCAGTGAAGCGACCGACTTGAGATTGAGGATCGTGGGCAGGCCCGTCGGAGTCGCCGGCGTGGTCGGAGCGCCGAAGAGGTTGCTCGTCGTGGTCGTGCTGAGCAGGGCCCGAGATTCCAGGACCTCCAGGTCGCGGCGCGCCGAGGCCCGGTCTGGCCGAGAGTCCCGACCCCGTGGGCTAACCAGAGACGACATCAATCCCTCCGTCGTGCGGAGACCGGGGCCGTCGACGGGCGAAAGCCGCCGGGCCCTATTCCTCCGTCTGGGCGCACGAGACCTCGCGCCCGATATTCCGTCTCGCTCGCTCTCTGCCAGGCGGGTCCGCCCGTCTCGACGTGGTCCCGGGCGCCCGGCCGATCCAGTTCAAAAGAAGGGTGAAGGCCGCGCGGTCCCTGATCGACCGCCCGTCACTTCGGGGCGTAACTTACCGCATCCTCGCCAGCCGTCAAGCCCGGCCTCGCGGCCTCCGATCAGGCGATCGGGCGATCCGCCAAACCTGGTATGATAAGACACAAGGAAGGATCGCGGGTCGGCGCGGTCCCCGGAAGGTTGGATCGGAGGTCTCGGTGATGGCGGGCGAAGGACGAGAAGGTCCGGGCGGTTCAGAGAGGGCACGCGGCGGCCAACCAGGGCGGCCCGATCCAAGGCGGCCCCGAGGCACTGGTCCGGGACGTCGACCCGGACCATCGGCACCGAGACGCACCGGGCCGCTCCGCATGGTCCCGATCGGCGGGAACCGCTTCGAACTCGGGCACCCGGGCTGCGTCCAGGAGACCGAACTGGATTACCAGGAAGGAATGGAGATCCGCGCCGCCGGCGATCCCGAGGGTGCCCGCGACGCCCTTCGATACGCTCTGGCCGCCTGCCGCGACAACATCTGGATTCATCTCGGCCTCGGCCAGATCGCGCTGGAGGATTTCCGCGACCCCAGCCTCGCCCGCGGCCACTTCGGCTACGCCGTCGAACTGGTCCAGCGCTCGATTCCGCCCAACTTTTCCGGCGTCCTCCCACCCGATCGACCGTCCAATCGACCGTTTTATGAAGCCCTCGACGGCCTGATCCAGACCCTCGAAGCCACCGGCCAGGCCGCCGAGGTCGGTCCGCTTCAGACCCTTCGCGACCGGCTCGCCGGACGTCCTGGCGGGGGCCAGCGTCCCGCCCCGAATAGGCCCAATCGGGGCGACTGAAAAAGAGCGTCGGCCGGCCGAAGCCTTTTCCGACTTGAGGAATTTTTCGGACTTGCGGGGAAGCACCGATCGGGATAGAACCACCGCAGAATTGAGACCCGCGAAGAGAGACGGACGCGACGGGCTCTTCTCTCCGTAAACCCTTGCCGACGATCGAGTAGCTTTGGATCGTCCGGAGGTGCTTCCGCGAGACGAGAAGCCCGTGGTATGCTCGGATCGACCCGGCCGAAGAGAGCCTCGAAGGCCCCGGTCGGTGCGGGGAAGTCCGGGGCGCGGAACTCATGAAAGTACGATCGGTCGCCGGTGGCGTGGAGGTCCTCGCACCAGCGAAGTTAAACCTGTTCCTGGAGGTCCTGGGGCGCCGGCCCGACGGCTATCACGAGATCGAGACCGTGATGGTCGCCATCAGCCTGTGCGACACCTTGACGATCCAGGACGAGCCGACAGGCGTGCTCCGCCTTCGGTGCAACGATCCGACCTTGCCGGTCGGGGCCGAGAACCTTGTGATCCGGGCGGCCGATCGCCTCCGCGAGGCGACCGGATGCCGACGTGGTGCCGACATCGAACTCATCAAGGCGATCCCTGCTCAGGCCGGGCTCGCAGGTGGTTCGAGCGACGCCGCGGCGACCTTGGCGGGCCTGGATCAACTCTGGGGGCTGGGACTGGCTCCCGAGCAGAAGGACGCCCTGGCAGCCGAGGTCGGCAGCGACGTGCCGTTCTTCAACCATCTCCCCGCGGCGGTTTGCCGAGGCCGGGGCGAACGGGTGGAGCCGGTATCGTTGGACCGGGAGTATCATTTTGTGCTGATTTGTCCGCCTCTCGGTGTCAGTACGGCCGACGTTTACCGTCGGGTTGTGCCGCCCGAGGAACCCAGGGCTGCCGGGGAGATCCTGGCCGCGCTGGAGCGAGGCGAGACGACCGAACTGGGACGGAGCCTGTTCAACCGGCTCCAGCCCGTCGCCGAGGCGATCCGACCCGAGTTGATCCGGGTTCGGGATGCCCTGGCGGACCTGGGCCCGTTGCTTGACGGGTCCGCGATGAGCGGGAGCGGCTCGGCCTATTACGGCCTCTGCCGCGACCGAACCGCGGCTCGCCACGCCGCGGAAGTGCTTCAACCCCTCGGACTAGGATGGGTCCGGGTCGTGACCTGCGGCCCCTGAGCAGCGAATGCCACGTAAAGGAGTACCGGCTGTGGAGATCACCGAAGTCCGCATCA
>DAIDJI010000437.1 GCA_027451455.1 Planctomycetales bacterium
CGTCTTCGATATTCAACGCAAGATGAGCGATCTGGTCGTCGCTATTCGCCGGCTGCCGCAGCCGTTTATCGCGGCGGTGCGCGGTCCCGCGTCCGGTGGCGGCTTCGCCCTGGCGCTGGCGGCCGACTGGCTCCTGGCGATCCGCTCCCGCGTCGTGTCGGGCCGCGATCCGCGCATGATCTGGGTCCTCGCAACCCTGGCGATCGCCTTCCCTTCAAGCCTGGCGGCCTATGCGAAGGTCGGCGGAGTCGCCAACAGCCTGCTGCCGGCCCTGCTGGCGATGATCGCCTTCATCGCGCTCCGGCTTCCGACCTCAATGGCCCGGCTGGAGCGCGGACTGCGATCGCCGAGGCTCCTGGCGATCGCGGGAATTGTCTGCGCAATCATGATGCTCCTCGCCTCTTTTCCCTACGTCCGAGCCCCGCTGATCAACCCGCTCCCTGGCTGGGAGCCGCGGTACCATCGGGCCGTCGAGGCTCTGGCAAAGGTCCCCGGCAAGGTCATCTGCCCCGAGGATCCCACCGTCCCACTGTTTGCCCGGTCGTACGCCGGACGATCCCTCTTCGCCGAGCTGGACGCCCACCCCAACGGCGGCCGACTCCCCGAGTCACTCCCGGGGACCGTCGTCGCCGAGATCAACCGGGCGGATTACGTGGTGGATATCCGCGAATGCTGGTGGGACCACCTCGTGGAACGCGACCTCCGCGGCCTCGGCTTCGTCCCCGCCGATGAGATGCTGCCCGACCTGCATCCCTATCGACTCTGGCGACGCGGTGACGCCACCCGGAACCCAACCCCACGAACCGCCTGGAACTCCGCCGATCGCGAGCCCCGGCGCGTGGCTGCCTCCCGCTGAGATCCGACCTCCCGAAGCTTCTTTGAACCATCCACCGGAAAGGCGAGCGACATGGATCGTCGACGGACCGCCCCGCGGACGGTGACTCCCGCGGATCGAAGGCCGCCGCACCTCGATCCCGGCGGATGGACGGCGCGCGAGTCTCGACGTGACGGCTCTCTCGCCGCCGATCTCAGCAACGGACCGGTCATCGTCCTCATCCCGGTCTTCAACGACTGGGAATCGCTCGCCCTCCTGCTCCCTCGCCTCGACGATGCCCTCGCCTCGCGAGGACTCGACGCTGAGGTCCTGATCGTCGACGACGGCTCAACCGTCGAGCCCAGCGACGACCTCATCCCCTGGCGTTCCGAAACCCTCCGCCGGGTCGACGTCCTTCGTCTCCGCCGCAACCTCGGCCACCAGCGGGCGATCACCGTCGGCCTCGCCTACATCGAGGACTGCCTCCCCGCCCGGGCCGTCGTCGTGATGGACGGCGACGGCGAGGATAACCCCGCCGACGTCCCCCGCCTGCTCGACGAGCTCGACCGAACCGGCGCCAACCGCGTCGTCTTCGCCGAGCGCACGCGACGATCCGAATCCACCGCCTTCCGGATCTTTTACGCCCTCTACCGGCTCATGCACCTGTTTTTGACCGGCCAGAAGGTGCGCGTGGGCAACTTCAGCGCAATCCCGCGCCGGCGGCTCGTCAGCCTGGTCGTCGTCACCGAGCTCTGGAACCACTACGCCGCCGGGGTGATCCGATCGAGACAACCTCACACCTCGATCCCAACCAGCCGCGGCACCCGGCTCTGCGGCCGATCCTCGATGAACTTCGTCTCGCTGGTCACTCACGGCCTGAGCGCCATCTCGGTCTACAGTGACATTGTCGGCGTCCGGCTCCTGGTCCTCTCGGCCGTCCTGGCGATGGCGACCACCTTCGGGATCGTCACCACAACCGTGATCCGCGTCGCGACCGACTGGGCCATCCCCGGCTGGGCCACCTCCGCCGTCGGACTCCTCCTGATCTTGCTGGGTCAGGCGGTGATGGCGGCCTTCGCGTTCAGCTTCATGATCCTCGGCTCCAGGCACGGCTCGCCGTTCCTCCCTCGCCGGGATTACGCGTACTTCGTCGGTTCGGTCCACACGATCCAGGACCCGGCGACCCAACCGAATCGAGCCTCCACACCAAAACCGCCCCCATCCTCGGTCGGTCAAAATCCAGGTGAACGGAACCCCATGGAAGCCCCACCGATGCCCTATACCTACGTCGGAACCGAACTCGACCTCTTCGCCGCCGCGACCCGATGGAAGTCGTACGTCCGGAGTCGCGTCGCGCCCTACCTCGGCCGGAACGTCCTGGAAGTCGGCGCCGGCCACGGCGGGACGACTCGCGTTCTCTGCGATGGCCGGGCCGATCGGTGGACCTGCCTCGAGCCCGACCCCGCGCTGGCCGACCGCATCCGCGCCGCAATCACCGAGGGCGAGCTACCCGACTGCTGCCGGATGAAGATCGGGACCGTCGCCGACCTCGACGAGACCGACCGCTTCGACACGATCCTCTACATGGACGTCCTCGAGCACATTGCCGACGACGCCGACGAGATGAAGCTGGCCGCCGACCGGCTCGCCCCGGGCGGACACCTGATTGTTCTCTCACCCGCACATCAGTGGTTGTTCACGCCATTCGACAGGGCGATCGGCCACTACCGCCGATACACCCGCGAAACCCTCCGCGCCGCCGCCCCGCCGGGCCTCCGGATCGTTCGCCTCGATTACCTCGACTCGGTCGGCATGCTCGCCTCGCTCGGCAATCGCCTGGTCCTCAAAAGCGCGATGCCGAACCCAGGACAAATCGCCGTCTGGGACCGCTTCCTCGTCCCCTGCTCGCGATGGGTCGACCCGATCCTCGCCCACTCGCTCGGCAAGTCGGTCCTGGGCATCTGGACCAGGTAACCCCAGCGCCCGGGGATTCGACTCCGCCCGACGTCCTTGCCTATAATCCTTCCGAAAACGGAGGGATTCCCCGCATGATCATCGACGTCTCGAAATCGGATGTCGTCTCGGTCTACCAGGCTCTGATCGGGGTGGTGAGCCCGCGCCCGATCGCCTGGGTCTCGACGGTCGACGCCAACGGCCGGGTCAACCTGGCGCCGTTCAGCTTCTTCAACACCTTCGGCGCCAATCCGCCGGTGGTCGTCTTCAGCCCGACGAACCGCCGCGACGGCTCGAAGAAGGACACTCTACTCAACCTCGCCGAGGTCCCCGAGTTCGTCCTCAACGCCGCGGTCGAGGACCTCGCCGGACCCATCAACGCAACCTCGAAAGAACTCCCCCGGGGCGAGAGCGAGGCCGACCTGGCGGGCCTGGCTCTCTCGCCATCGACGAAGGTCCGCCCGCCCCGCGTCGCTGCCTCGCCGGTCCACCTTGAATGCCGGGTCCGCCAGATCGTCCCGGTCGGCGACGGACCGGGTTCCGCGAATCTTGTCATCGGCGAGGTCGTTTTGATCCACATCGACGAGGCGGTGCTGGACCCCTCCGGCCGTATCGACCCTCGCAAGCTCCGCACCATCGCCCGACTCGGTGGCGACTACTACTGCCGAAGCACCGACCTCTTCGAGATGCAGCGCCCTTGACGCCGACCCCAACCTCGGACAATCGCAGGGCGAAGGATCTCCGCCCTGATCCGAGGGGTGATCGCGACGGCTCCTCGGCGGCCTGGCCTTTGACAGAACCTTCATCGACGCCGGCACGCCGCTTGCTGTCTCTCGGCGGATTCGGCTCTTGCTCGACCGCCCGCCGCTGGCACCGGCGCCGTGTCCTTCTCGGACCGACCGGGAAACGGGGACTGGCTCCGGAGCGCAGCGCAGGTGCCTGTCCCCATTTCGTGGACGAGCCGATGCTGGTCCTGCATGCGAAGGCAAAACCGTCGTACGAATGAGGACCGGCACCGGTCGAGGACGACGGGAGCAAGTCCCCGTTCATCCGACCAGGGTGAGTAGGAAACAGCCCTGCACTGGACCGGCGACTATAATACGCAGTCTTCCCGAACCGGCGGCTTTTGAGTAACTGGATGGATGCGCGAGGACCGAACAAATCCAGGAACCCGTCCGGTGAACCCCTGGTTCATCGCGGGCGCCGTAACGATCGCAACGTTCATGGAGGTGCTCGATACGAGCATCGCGAACGTCGCCCTGCGCTACATCGCCGGCGGACTCTCCGCGGCCGAGAGCGACAGCGAATGGATCATCACCAGCTACCTCGCGGCGAATGCCTCGGTCCTGCTCCTCTCCGGCTGGCTCTCGTCCTACTTCGGCCGCCGCAATTACTACCTGGCCTCGCTCGCGATCTTCACCGCGGCCTCGGCGGCGTGCGGGCTCGCGCAGTCGCTCCCCGAACTGATCGTCTTCCGGATCTTGCAGGGGCTCGGCGGCGGCGGTTTGCAGCCGGTCACTCAGGCCGTACTCGTGGATCCGTTCCCGCCCGAGAAACAGGGCGCCGCTCAGGCGTTCTTCGGGATCTCGGCACTGGTCGCGCCGGTGCTGGGTCCGACCCTCGGCGGCTACATCGCCGACAATTACTCGTGGGAATGGATCTTCTTCATCAACATCCCGCCCGGCCTGCTGGCGCTGGCCGTCAATTATGCGTTGCTTCATGATCCCGACTATCTGAAGGAGCAGCGCGCGAACCTCCGAAGCAAGCCTCTCCGGTTCGACTTCATCGGGCTCGGGCTGATCGTCCTCTCGATGGCCTGCATGGAGATCGTCCTGAGCAAGGGGCAGGAGTGGGACTGGTTCGGCGACCCGTTCGGCCGGGTCCAGTTCCTGACGATCGGCTTCGCGGTCGGACTGGCCTCGCTGATCCTCTGGGAGTTGTGGCACCCGTCGCCCGTGCTGGACCTGCGCCCGTTCGCCGATCGCAACTTCGCCGCGAGCGGCCTGATCGCTTATATCGCGTTCGCGATTACCTATGCGGCGATGGTGTTGCTCCCGGGGATGCTCCAGACGCTTTTCGGCTACAACGCGGTCTGGTCGGGACTGGTGATGTCACCCGCCGGGCTGTTCTCGATCCCGACCATGGCGATCGTTGGCTACCTGATCGGCAAGAAGCTCGACGCGCGCTGGATCATGCTGCTGGCCGGCGCGCTGCTGGCGATCGGCACCGGCCTGTCGGCGGCGACGCGCAGCCAGGTGGTGGCCTTCATCCTGACCGAGGTGGTCGGACTGGGCTATCTGCTGGCCGGGCACCGGCTGGTGCTGGGCCTGGTGCAGGGCTGGCTTCCGCCCGGCGTGGCGGATGCGCTGGCCGGTTTCAGTTTCATCAGCCATTACGATGCGATCGCGCGCGGCGTGCTCAACGCCGACGACGTCGCGTTTTTC
>DAIDJI010000438.1 GCA_027451455.1 Planctomycetales bacterium
CGGCAGCCTGGCTCGAACGCGACCTTCGGGTGATGTCGCCTTCCTACACCCGGACCTATCCTCTCGTCGTCCGCCGGGCAAAAGGCGCGATGATCGAGGACATGGACGGCAACCGGTTCCTCGACTTCACCGCCGGAATCGCCGTCACCAACGCCGGACACTCGCATCCAAAGGTCGTCGCGGCGATCCGAAAACAGGCGGGCCGTCTGATCCACATGTCCGGAACCGATTTCTATTACACACCGCAGGTCCAACTGGCCGAACGGCTCGCCGCCATCGCTCCGGGCTCTGAGCCCAAACGGGTCTTCTTCACCAACAGCGGCGCCGAGGCGATCGAGGCCGCGCTGAAGCTCGCCCGACGGCACACCGGCCGCAACCGGGCACTGGCCTTTATGAACGCATTTCATGGACGAACGTATGGAGCCATGTCGCTTTCGGGCTCGAAACCGCTCCAGCGCCGGGGGTTCGCGCCGCTGGTCCCCGAGATCCACCACGCCCGTTACGGCGACCTCGATAGTGTCCGCGCGATCTTGAAAACCATCTGCCCGCCCGAGGAGTTGGCGGCGATCTTCGTCGAGCCGATCCAGGGCGAGGGAGGCTACGTCGTTCCGCCGCCCGACTTCCTGCCGGGACTTCGCAAGCTCTGCGACGAGCACAAGGTTTTGCTGGTCTTCGACGAGGTTCAGAGCGGCTTTGGCCGGACCGGTAAAATGTTCGCCGAGGAGCACTGGGAACTTGCCGGCGACATCATCTGCCTGGCGAAGGGGATTGCCAACGGCCTTCCGCTCGGCGCGATCGTGGCGCGGGCCTCGGTGATGGACTGGCCGAGCGGTAGCCACGCCTCGACCTTCGGCGGCAACCCAGTCGCCTGCGCCGCGGCACTGGCCTCGCTCGACCTGATCGAGCAGAAGTACCGGGCGAACGCCGTTCGACGCGGCGACCAGATGCGCAAGGGTCTGGAAGCGATGGCCGATCGTTATCCGTTCATCCACGACGTTCGCGGCCTCGGCCTGATGATCGGCGTTGAGATCCGGGGAACAGACGGCGAGCCCGACCCGCACCTGCGCGACACGATCATCGAGCTGGCGTTCCGGCGCGGGTTGTTGCTCCTGCCGTGCGGCCCGAGCACGATCCGGTTCTGCCCTCCGCTCTGCCTGACTGCCCGCCAGGTCGAGATCGGTCTGAGGCTGGTCGATGCCGCGATGGCCGCCGCGTTGGCGGGAATGCAGGCGGCACGAGAGGAACGGGAACAGGCGGTCGCGAGGGGAGGTGTCTGATGTCGACATCGGCGGAAATCGAGGCGCCCTCGGCTTCCGAATTCGAGTGGAAGCGGTGGCCGGAGACTGAGACATTCGTCGAGGAGCGGATCGCCCAGGCGATCGAGGGGAATGCGTTCGCGCGCGAGCTGGCCGACCGGATGCCGGGCGAAACCGGAACGCGGTTCCCAATCTGGGTCGATCACCTCGTCCTCGGCGACACACCGGGGCAGACCGCGCGCCTGGAGGAGCTGGGCTACCGTCGACAGGCGATCCGATATCCGGTAAACGCTCCGGTGTTCGCCCACCCGGGCGGGATCTTTCCGAGAATCGCCGTTCGAGGGCAGGGGCCCGAGGTCGCCGAGGTCGCCATCAAGGTGGATTCGGTCGCGGCGTTCTCCCGAACGCATGACCTCGGCCTGGAGATCGCCGGTCAGCCGATGGGACCTTACCGGATCGGCCGGATTCCTGGCGATCCGACGACCCTCGCCGTCGTCGAGCGGCGGGCCTATCTGGGCTTCGAGCCGTACCCCGGCGAGATGGCACGCAACGGCCGGATGAGGCCGCAGGCCGCCCGAGATGCCCTCGCGGCGCTGGATCTCTGGCGGGCCCGACATCGCAAATTCGAGGACGACGCCGAGGGATTCGACACGACCGAGTCGACGCTCGACCGCCTGATCGAGCTGGCCGGCTCCGTCGACCTGGCCTGCCACCTGGTCTTCGAGGCCGAGCGCGAATTCTGGGAATCAAGGAACACCGCCGCCCGGGTGCAGAAGTCCCGACAGGACCGGCTCGGCCTCGGCTGGGCGAACCACGATCACCACACCTTCCGATGCTCGCGGCGGTTCTTTCCCCGTGTGATGAGAATGTTCACTCGACTGGGCTTCCATCTCCGCGAGCGGTTCCACGCCGGAGCACATGCCGGATGGGGGGCTCAGGTGCTGGAGCATCCCGTCACCGGAATCGTGATCTTCGCCGATCTCGACCTCGCCCCCGAGGAGGCGACCGAGGACTTCGCCCACCAGTCCCTGCCCGACCTCCCGAAGCCCGGGACGGTCGGCCTCTGGGTCGCCCTGCACGGCGAGTCGATCCTCGGGGCCGGGATGCATCACCTGGAGGCACAGTTCGACTTCGACTCTCTTCGCGACGGGCTGAAGGCCGAGGCCGGGATCGAGACAATGAAGCCGTTCTCGGATTTCCCGTTCCTCCGCCAGGCGTTCACAGCCGGCGAGCGATGGCGGGTCGCGCCGGACCGGGCCGATCGGGCGGTCCGCGCCGGCTGGATCACGCCCGAGCAGGCCGAGAAGTTCATCCGAGAAGGAACAATCGGAAGCCACCTGGAGAACCTCCAGCGCCGAGAGGGCTTCAAGGGCTTCAATCAGCAGGCCGTCAGCGCCATCATCGCCGCAACCGATCCCAGGTTGCATTAACCCTTTTTTTGGAGTTTTCAGTTTTCGGTTTTCAGTTTTCAGTCGGGATAAACCTTCAGTGAAAACTGAAAGCCATATACTGATAGGAGTTACGCAGTTGGTACTTTGGTGATCTCGCTCTTGGAAAGATGCGTCGTCTGACGTTGAGGCGGCAAGACGATTACGTAAGCCTTCTCAGCCCAGATATCCCAGAGCAACAGGGCGTGCTGTCCCAGGACCCCAACTGCGTAACTCCTAACTGAAAACTGAAAACTGAAAACCGAAAACTGAAAACAAATTCATGAATGATCTGACAGCCCAGGAGGAACAGATCCGGCAAGGCGGCGGCCCCGAGGCGATCGCCCGGCAGCATGCCCGGGGCCGCAAGACGGCGCGCGAACGGATGGCGGCCCTCCTCGATCCCAACTCCCCGACGCTGGAACTCGGCCTCTGGGCCGCCTACCGGATGTACGAGGAATGGGGCGGCGCCCCCGGCGCAGGAGTGGTCACGACGATCGGCTCGGTCCACGGCCGTCGCGTCATGGTGATCGCAAACGACGCCACCGTGAAGGCCGGCGCCTGCTTCCCGATGACCATCAAGAAGATCCTCCGGGCGCAGGAGATCGCCGGAATCAACGGCCTTCCGCTGGTCTACCTCGTTGATTCGTCGGGCGTCTTCCTGCCGATGCAGGACGAGGTCTTCCCCGACGTCGACGACTTCGGCCGGATCTTCCGCAACAATGCCGTTCTCTCAGCGCGGGGAATTCCGCAGTTCGCCGCGATCATGGGAAACTGCGTCGCAGGCGGGGCGTACTTGCCCGTCCTCTGCGACACGACGCTGATGACCGAGGGCTCCGGACTTTACCTGGCCGGTCCCGCTCTGGTGAAGGCGGCCATCGGTCAGGAGATCTCGCACGAGGAACTCGGCGGCGCAAAGGTCCACGCAGCATTCAGCGGTACGGTCGACTACCGAGAGCCCGACGACGAGGCTTGCCTCGCTCGTCTTAGGCGTCTGATCGCGCTTCTCCCCCCGGACCCCGATCCCGCGCCGATGCGGACAGCCGTCGAGCCTCCTGCGAGGCCCGCCGGCGATCTCGCCGCGATCGTCAAATCCGACCCGTCCTCTCAGTACGACGTCCGCGACCTGCTCACCGCAATCCTCGACGCGAGCCAGTTCGACGAGTACCGTCCCGAGTTCGGTCGAACCCTCGTCTGCGGCTTCGGTCGGATGGGTGGCATCGGCCTGGGGATCGTCGCGACGCAGCGGCTCCGGTTCAAGCCCGAGGGCGGTGGGCCGCTCCAGTTCGGCGGCGTCATCTACGGCGACAGCGCCGAGAAGGCCGCCCGGTTCGTCCTCGACTGCAACCAGTCGCGCCTGCCGATCCTCTTCATCCAGGACGTCAACGGCTTCGATGTCGGCCGCGACGCCGAACGCAGCGGGATCATCCGTCGCGGGGCGAAACTGGTCAGCGCCGTCAGCAACTGCACGGTCCCCAAGCTAACGATGATCGTCGGCCACTCCTTCGGCGCCGGGCATTACGCCCTCTGCGGCCGGGCCTTCGACCCTCGATTCCTCTTCGCCTGGCCGACCGCCAGATACGCCGTGATGGGTGCCCAGCAGGCCGCTCGGACGATGCTCGACGTCAACGTCGCGGCCCTGAAGCGGCAAGGGAAGCAGGTCAACGACGCCGAAATGTCGGCCATGAGCGAAGACCTCCGCCGCCGCTACGATCAGGAGACCGACATTCGCCACGCCGCCGCACGAATGTGGGTCGACGCCATCATCGATCCGGCCCAAACACGCGACGTCCTGACGATGGCACTCGACATCGCCGTTCGCCGGCGTGACGTCTCGCCGATCACAACCGGCGTCTTTCAAGTTTGATCGACGGTGGCCATCACTCCTCCGCGCCCGGCTCCTCGCTGGAACGCCGCCGCGCGACCTGGCCGGGCACCGGCAGTTGACCGGGCGTCCGGGCGAGAACGCGTTCCTCGCCGGAGGCGTCCAGGAACCGGGCCACGAGGGTGAGCGGCGGGGCGTCCTCGGGCCAGTTACGGAACTCCGAGTTCTGGAGCAGCAGGAAACGGCTCTCGTCTCCAGGCAGGTAGCGGAGGAACCGAGGGCCCGGGATCTGCCGAACGGCTCGACCGGTGTAGAACATCAGGTCGGGCTGTCGCCAGTCGTGGATTGTGTAGATGGGCCACTTGCGCGGGACCCACTGGCCGATGGCGCGACCCCACGGGCCCTGGCTGAGCCGGTAGTTCCACTCGGGGGCAAAGTAGCACCAGTGGGCCAGCTTGAGGCCGGCGGCCATGATCAAAAGCGTCACCAGCCCGCGCCGGGAATTGCCCGAGGCAAGCGCCGACCAGCCCAGCCCGGCCACCGCCAGACCCATGATCGCGATCGCGATCCCCAGCGGCCGGTAATACGGCATGGTCACGATCCAGAGGAACGAGCCGAAGGTCATGGCGAAGAGCCAGAGGGCCATCGTTCCAGCAAGAGCCCCCTGAAACCATTTCCGCGGCCCGGAGCCGAGCGT
>DAIDJI010000439.1 GCA_027451455.1 Planctomycetales bacterium
GTGACCGCGGCCACCATGACCCCCTCGATGTTGCGGGCGCTCCGGTGGATCACCGGGTCGTGCGTCGGGATCCCGAGCAGGATCGACCGGCGATCGAGTGTCCGGGACAGGGCGTGGGCCTTGGTTTCACCGACCGATTCGACTGCCTCGTCCTCGTGGAGGTCGGGGCGACGGATCGACCGGAGAGCCTGGGCGACTTCCTTCGTCTTCGGCTGGCTGAGGGCCAGTCCGTCGAGGACGATCGCCTGGCCGTCCTGGAACTTCGAGAGCAGGGCCATCCGGACGGCGGCGCGGACCGCCTTCTTGGGCATGGAGTAGCGATAGTCGCGGTTGCGACGGGCGAAGGCGACACCGCCGCCCTTCCGCTTGTTCGTCCGCTTGGAACCGGCACGGGCGTTGCCCGTCCCCTTCTGGCGGAAGAGCTTCTTGCCAGAACCGGCGACGTCAGCGCGACCGCGGGTGTTGACGGTTCCCACTCGACGGGCTGCCAGGTGCATCAGCACGACGTCGTGGAGTAGTTGCTTGTTGATCTCCCCGCCGAAGTCGGCCGGGTCGATCGTCTCCTCACCGACCTTTTCGCCGGCGGGATTGAAGACCGGTATCGTCAGCATGGGTTCCGTCCGTCACACTTTATTGGTCTGTCGGATGGTCAGGTAGCCGCCGTTGGGGCCGGGCACCGCGCCCTTAATCAGGAGCAGGTTATTGCTCGGGTCGACCCGAACGACCTCGAGGTTACGGACGGTGACACGATCGTGGCCGTAGTGTCCCGGCTTGCGAATGCCCTTCTGGGTGCGGGCCGGGTCGGCGCTGGGACCGGATGAACCGGGGTGACGATGCATCCGCTTGACGCCGTGCGTCGCCCGGAGGCCGCGGAAGCCGTGCCGCTTGATGACGCCAGCATAGCCGCGTCCCTTGCTGGTCCCGGTCACGTCAACCCGCTTGATCTCGTTGAAGACTTCGACGGTGAGCGTCTGCCCTGCGGCGACGTCGGCCGCCTGTTCCTGGCGGACCTCGCGGATGTACCGCTTCGGCTCAGCGTCCACCTTCTTGGCGTGCCCGCGCTCGGCCTGACTGGCGCTTTTCCGCTTCTTGTCATCGAAACCGAGCTGGACCGCATCGTAGCCATCGCGGTCACGGGTCCGGACCTGGAGCACCACGCAGGGTCCGCATTCCAGGACAGTTACGGGGACAACGACCCCGTTCTCCTGGTAGATCTGCGTCATGCCGACTTTGCGGCCGAGGAGTCCCACTCGCATGATTCAATCCGCTCCCGGGGTGTCGATCCGACCCGGAGCCAGCCGGGTCGGTCGGTCCGCCGACGTCGATGCGTCGGCGAGGGCACCGCCGGCCCTGGGAGGGGCCGCCGGCAAACCTGGTTCATACGTTGGGATCTCCGCACGGGAAGCCGCCAGGTGTCACGGCATCCCGGGTGTCGGAGCTATCGCACGGCGAGCGGATCCCGGGGGATCATCGACCGTTTGAGGCTTCCGACACGACCGGACCAACACAATTGGGCGGACTTGCCGCCCCGTGCCGTCCGGGGAGATCGCGGAAAATTCGGCCTATCAATCGTTGGCTTGGTCTGCTACGGGTGAGCTCGACGCCGATCCGATCAGGCGCCCGAGGGCGAGGCCTTGATCTTGATGTCCACGCCGGCCGGAAGGCTCAGCTTGTTCAGGGCGTCGATGGTCTTGTTGGTCGGCTGGACGATGTCGATCAGCCGCTTGTGGGTTCGGATCTCGAACTGCTCCCGCGACTTCTTGTCGATGTGCGGGCTACGGAGGACCGTGTAGCGTTCGATCCGGGTCGGCAGCGGAATCGGACCGTGGACAATTGCCTCGGTGCGCTTGGCGGTGTCGACGATGTCCTTGGCCGATTGATCCAGGATGGTGTGGTCGTAGGCCTCCATCCGGATGCGGATCCGTTCGTTGCTGATACCCGCCACCGCTGGACTTCCCTTCAGCTTGCCGGAACGCGACTCATCTCGTCTTTAGCGAGAACGACCTTTTCGCCCCTCGCTCGTCACGTAGGAAAGTAAGAAGATACCAGCCGCCTCGAACCTCGTCAACGTGGTTCGTGTCGACTTTTTTCCGGCTTTCCCGTGCCGAGATCCATTATCGCGTCTTTCGGACGTTCGTCCAGTCCACATCCGCGAGATCCTGGTCGCCGGTTTTGTCAAGCCCTGCTAGGATTTCGCCGAAGGCCGGTTGTAGGGGTTCTCTCGGATTTGGAGGAACGGGGATGACAACATTGGGGTCGTCGAGGGTCTCCATGGTACTGGACCGGCTTTTCGACGAGGCAGAGCGGGGCGATCCGCTGGTCAGGCAGAAGGTGAAGGCCGAGGAGGTGCGCCGGGGCGGCCCGCAGGAGGAGGACGCGATCAAGGATTTGCTGGCCGAGGCGTTCATGCCGGTGGACCGGCCGAGCGGGCGGTTTCTGTACAACCTGGCCCGGACGCAGTCCCATCCATTGATCGTGGAATTTGGGATGTCGTTCGGGATCTCGACGATCCACCTGGCGGCGGCGATCCGGGATCTCGGCGTTGGCCGGGTGATCACGACCGAGCTGGACGCGGGGAAGGTTCGTCGGGCCACATCGCATCTCGAGGAGGCGGGGTTGCTGGACCTTGTCGAGATTCGGCAGGGCGACGCACTTGAGACGCTGCGCGACCTTCCGGGGCCGGTGGATCTGGTCTTCCTCGATGGCTGGAAGCGGCTGTATCTGCCCGTCTTGCAGCTTCTGGAGCCGTCGCTCCGCCCGGGCGCGGCGGTCGTGGCCGACGACCTGGCGTTATTCCCGGAACAGTTACAAGGCTACCTCGAATACGTGCGCGATCGGTCACACGGATACAGTTCGGTCGAGGTGCCGATCGGCGATCATAAAAAATGCGGCAGGAGACCCCCTCGTTCACGAGGGGGAGGAATGCCGCCCTCCGTTGACTGTGAGAATGTATTCTGTTACACCTGATCCATGAAACTGACCTTGCAACTCCAATTACTGCCGTCCGCCGACCAGAAGGCCCAACTTCTGGAAACGATGGAGCGGTTCAACGAAGCCGCGACCTTCGCCGCCAAGGTCGGGTTCGAGCGCAAGGTCTACGGACAGGTCTCGATTCATGGCCTCGCCTATCACGAGATCCGCGAGCGGTTCGGGTTGTCGGCCCAGATGGCGGTCCGGGCGATCGCAAAAGCCGTCGAGTGCTTCCAGCGAGACAAGTCGAAGTGCCCAGTCTTCAAGCCTCGCGGGGCCATCTGCTACGACCAGCGGGTCTTGAGTTTCAAGGGACTGACGACCGTCAGCATGTGGGCGATGAAGGGACGGCTCCTGATCCCGTTCGTCTGCGGAGCCTACCAGAAGGAACGGCAGGGCCGCATCAAGGGGCAAGCTGATCTCGTCTACCGTCAGGGTAAGTTCTACTTGCTCTGCACGATTGACCTTCCCGAAGGAGCCCCGATCGATCCCAGGAACACGATCGGTGTGGATCTTGGCATCGTCAACATCGCCACCGATTCCACGGGCGAGGTCTTCTCGGGCGAGAAGGTCGAAACCCTGCGAAAGCATTACGCCCGTCGTCGAGCCGGTCTGAACCGGGTCGGGACCAAGAGTGCCCGCAGGAGACTGGCGAAGATTCGCAAGCGGGAGGCGCACTTCCACCGTAACGAGAACCATCGGATCAGCAAGCAGATCGTCGCCAAGGCCAAGGCAACCGATTCCGCGATCGCCCTTGAGGAACTCAGTGGCATCCGGGCTCGGGTCACGGTTAAGAAGCCTCAGCGAAACCGACATGCGGGCTGGTCGTTCCTGCAACTGCGTTCGTTCGTGGCCTACAAGGCCCAATTGGCTGGAGTCCCCGTGGTCCTGGTCGATCCCCGTAACACGTCGCGGACTTGCTCCGTCTGCGGGCATTGCGAGAAGGGCAACCGGCGGAATCAAGCGGAGTTCTGCTGCCTGCAATGCGGTCACTCTGTAAACGCCGATCTCAACGCGGCCCGGAATATCCGGGCCAAGGCCGTTGTCAAGCGGCCAATGGTAGGGGTCGTTGAAGCCAAAGCCGGTCTCCGGAATTGCGGCTGAGACTGCTTACAAGCCGCCCCCTTCAGGGGGCGGTACTTGACGGATTCCTTGCGATATACTGGAGGCATCATGCGGGTGGATCGTTCGTCGGGATTTTCAGCCGGACTTCGTCTGGTCCGATCCGCCCCGCGTTAGGCTCGAGAGCCTGACTCACGGGACCGCTCCCCACGAGGAAGATTGCCGCCCGATGACCACCACAGCCATGGCCCCCCCGCGAACAGTGAAGGTCACGCCCCGTCTGATCGCCGACCTTGCCGCGGTCGTCGGGGTCGACAACGTTCTGGACAGCCGGGAGGAGACGCTCGTCTACGAGTGCGACGGTTACGTCGTCGAGAAGAGCGTTCCGGATGTCGTCATCTTCCCAACCTCGACCGAACAGGTCGTGGAGATCGTGAAGCTTTGCAACAGGCACGGGGTCCCGTTTGTTCCGAGGGGCGCGGGGACGAGCCTGGCGGGCGGGACGCTCACCGTCGGCGGTGGGGTGATGATCTGCCTGACGCGGATGCGGCGAATCCTGGAGATCAACCTCCGGGATCGGTACGCGATTGTCGAGGCGGGCGTGGTGAACGTCTGGCTGACGCGGTCGCTGGCCGGGACCGGGTTCCACTACGCACCTGATCCATCGAGCCAGGGAGCCTGCACGATCGGCGGGAACGTCGGAACGAACTCGGGCGGTCCGCACACGCTGAAATACGGGGTGACGGTCAATCACGTCCGGGGCGCCACGCTGGTGATGCCGGACGGGACGCTCATCGAGACGGGCGGCGTGACCGAGGACGACCCGGGATACGACCTGACCGGGCTGGTCGTCGGCAATGAGGGAACGTTCGGAATTGTCACGAAGGCGATCGTGAACATCACCCGGGACCCCGAGGCCGGTCGGACCTTCCTCGGTGTCTTCGACTCGGTCGACGCGGCGACCGAGACGGTCAGCGGGATCATTGCAGCGGGGATCGTCCCGGCGGCTCTTGAGATGCTCGACAACCTGATGATCCGGGCGGTCGAGCAGGCGTTTGGGTTTGGCTTCCCGACCGAGGCCGGCGCCGTCCTGATCATCGAGGTCGACGGTCTTGAAGCGGGGCTCGACCGCGAGGCCCAGGCGATTTCCGAGAT
>DAIDJI010000440.1 GCA_027451455.1 Planctomycetales bacterium
TGACTGCTTCGTTCTCACCGCCGGCAATCAGATCGAGCGTCGGACCATCCAGGTCGGCAAGTCCACCCCCGAGCTGATCGAGGTCACCGAGGGACTGAAAGAGGGGGAGGAGATCCTGCTCAATCCGCCCGGCCGAGAGGCGAGCCGTCCCCGGTCGCTCGCCGGCTTCGAGAACCGCCGATGGTCCGAAATCGCTCTGAACAAACCCGAGGCCGCCCCCGCACCGTCCTCCGACGCCGCCGACGCCGGCCCGGGTGCCCGCCGCCGCGGACGCCCCGGCGCTGATCGCGGAGGCGACCCCGCCTGGAAGTCACGACCGCGTCCCGCTTCCGGAGAATGATCTCCGAACCGCATCTTCATTGCATCCGGGATGGACTTTGTCGAAAGATTGTTTTACAATGGTGTGGTGAAGGGGATGTGAGCCGCGGATCGAACTCCGGCTCTCTCCCACCTTCTTGGACCGTCCTGCCTGATACCGAAACCGGAAAGCCCCTGATGCGCCCAGGGTTTCGGTTCACTCCGTAGTGGACTGATCCTCGCAATCGGACGGAGGACCGCTCCGATCGCTGGAATTCGAGAGGCCCGGCGAAGACGTCACCGATGGGGACGGATCGACCGTGACCCGATCGTCCTGTGCCCGCATCCGGCCGGTTCGCCCGGCCCACGCGCGGCGACTGAATGGAAGGGGCAACCCCGCATGTCACACTCCAGGCAGCCACGGTCCTTCGCGAAGAAGGCTGCTCGCCTTGTGGTCGTCTCTCTTGGTCTCGCCTCGCTTGGCGGACTTGGCTGGTATGCAAGGAATCGCGTGCAGGCCAGGGTGCCGGCGCGGGACCGGTTCCCGATCACGGCCGTCCGTCGAGCCGATCTCCACCCGACTCTCAAGGCGGGCGGTCAGCTTGAGAGTGCCAAGCGCACGATCATCGAATGCCGGCTCGAGAACTTCTCGGCGGGTGTGCAGGGCCAGAGGATTTATGCGGGCGGGTCCTCGGTCCTGCTCCAGATCATTCCCGAGGGAACGGTGGTCAAGAAGGGGGACGTCCTCGCCGTCCTCGATTCCTCCGATTATGAGGAGTTGCTTCGCGTCCAGCGGATCAACGTGCAGCGGGCCGAGGCCGACAAGCTTCAGGCCGATCTCGACCATGAGATCGCCCGTCTCGCTCTGGCCGAGTATCGCGATGGGACGCTCAAGGAGCAGGAAGAGGATTACCGGCGTCGAGTCGCGCTGGCTCGGGCTGACCTCAATCAGGCCCGCGATCGCCTGGCCTGGTCGCGTTCGATGAAGGCCAAGGGGTATGTCTCGACGAGCGTTGTCAGCACCGATGAGTATACTGCCGCCGAGCTCGAGCTGAAGCTCCAGCAGGAGGAAGGCGCCTTTGAGGTCTTTCGGAAGTACACGGCGTCCCGAACTCTCCGTGGGCTCGAAGGTGATATCATCGCCGCCCGGACCACGCTCGACTACCAGACACTCCGCGTCGATCGCCATCGAGACCGGCTGAAGATCCTCGAGGAGCAGGTGGCGAACTGTACCATCCGCGCCCCTCACGACGGATATGTCGTCTATGCCCATGACCGTCGACACGACATCCTGATCGAGGAGGGGATGCCGGTCCGCGAGGGGCAGGATCTGATTTATCTCCCCGACCTCAACGACATGGAGGTCGTCGCGATGCTCAACGAGTCGATCGTGCCCGAGGTCCGGCCGGGGATGAAGGTAAGCATCCAGGTCGAGGGCCTTCCCGGCCGGGTGCTGCACGGGCGAGTCCGCAAGGTCGGTCAGATCGCGATCTCCAACTGGCGGACCGACGTCAATTACTACGAGGGCTTCGTCAGTATCGAGGGGGTTGAGCCGGGACTTCGGCCCGGGATGACCTCGCAGGTTGAGATCGACCTGCCACTGCGCGACGACGTGCTGACCGTCCCGTCCGAGTCCGTCGTGAACAATGAGGGCCAGGACGTTTGCTATGTCGTCCACGGTGACGACCTCGAGCGCCGGCCGGTGAAGCTGGGACGGGTCACACAGAACCTCACCGAGGTCACGGCCGGACTTCGCGAGGGCGAGCAGATCGTGCTCGACCCCGATCCCGAGGAGATGGTCGACGAGTCGGAGGACACCACCGCGGTCGTCTCTTCACCGACCGAATCGGCCTCGGAGCCCGGCCCGCGCGACGTCGCCACCCGCTGAACGCTCGGCGGTAACTCGGCCCAGGGTTCCGGTCTCGTTCGACTCCGACGATCGCGCCGGCTGGTCCCTGGGCAAAACCTCGGAACGGCTCAAGGACCGCCTCGAGGCCGGTCGAAATCGATTCGGGGTCGCGCAGGCGCGCGGACCCTCGCGATGCTCCGCGACCGGATCTCCGAGCCCCGGCGAGTCCACGACCATGAGCGGCAAGCGCAGTCCCGCCAGTCCGTCCCGATCGGGCGGATCCTCAGCGTCCGGTTCCGCGGTGACCAACGCCATCCTCCTCGCGGCGGCCCTGGCTTGGGGGCTCAGCCTGCTCGTTCAGCGCGGGCGGCTGACCTGGCCACCCTACGCGATGCTCTCCAGCCTCGCCACCCTGGCCGGATGCCTGGCGCTGGTCGGCCCGTTCATCCTCTTCCGGTCGGGCGAGATTCAGGGGAGCCTCGGCGAGCTCGTCTG
Source organism: Planctomycetales bacterium (assembly GCA_027451455.1). Taxonomy (GTDB): domain Bacteria; phylum Planctomycetota; class Planctomycetia; order Isosphaerales; family Isosphaeraceae; genus JAKAUH01. Next base: position 2,642 of record DAIDJI010000440.1, read on the forward strand.
GCTGACGGCCGGGCTGATCCTCTGGGCGTTCGATCTTGCCGCGATCGGGCAGGGGCAGTGGCGCACCATCCCCTGGGCGACTCCGCTCTCCGACCGGACCCTCGGCCTGGTTGTCCTCGCCGTTCTCCTCGCCGGCTGGCGATGCGGGCTCGCCCAGCGGAACTGGTCCTGGACCAACGTTGTCGGCTGCCTCCTCGGCGCCTTCTGGGTCGGCATGGCCCTCTTCTCCTGGATGATGGCCGGCCCGGGACGGCCGAGCGTCGCCACCCTCGGATTCACGAGTCCGTTTATGCTTTCCGGTATGTGATGGCTGGTGCTTCCGGTCTTTCGGCGGAGGTAGCACCGGTTCTCGATCCGGTCGCCAGACGGAGCCGTCGGGAGCCGTCGTCGAACGATCGGCCAATCGCGAAGGACCAGGCCGATCGCCCATGTGAAGAAGACCGTCCACGCGATGCCGGGCGCCGGCCCCGCCATCCTTGACGGCCCGCGCCCCGATGGTTAGCCTCGATGGTGGATCGATTTCTGATGCGGTCGGGCCAGTACCCGCGCCGATTCATCCCTTATCCAAGACGACGCCGATTCGCTCCTGAGACGGAGGTTCCGACCCGTGCCGACCGTACCGACCGGCTCCATGATCGACGATGCCCCACCGTCACCGATCGAGAACGAACTGCCCACCTATCGTGCGATCAGCAACCTGGCTGTCTTCAGCCTGATCTGCGGGGCGCTCTCCTCGTTCAGCTTCGCCAGCCTGAACTTCCTGGCCCTCGCCGTCCTTGCCGTGGTTCTGGGCGCCCTCGCCAACCGGGCCATCCAGCGCGCCCCTGATACGCTCACGGGTGCCGGTCTCGCCAACGCCGGAATTGGAATGGGCCTGGTCTTCGGCTTGATCGTGGTTACCTATTCCTCAATTCAGTATGTCACGATCAACCGATCCGCCAGCCAGTTCGGCGCCCAGTATGCCCAGGTCCTCAAGACGGGCACGCTTGGCGACGCTCTGCTCCTCGGCGAGCCTGGCGATAAGCGGAAGGGGCACACCGGCGCCGAGCGGGAAAAGGAATTCGAGCAGATGAAGCAGAAGGATCGGATGATGATGGAGCAGAAGCTCAACCCAATGCTCAATCTCCGCAAGGCGCTCTCGGCGAAGAACGCGGAAATCCGGATCGTCGGCATCGAGAAACAGGGGGTCGACGATAGCATCCCGGGCGATCACCTCTACTATTACGCTCTCGTCCACTACCAGATCGAGGGTGCGGTCCCTCCGCCGGGCGTCCCGCACACGGAAGGCTCGCTGCACGCGATGGCTCTTTTGAAGGGGCAGCGCGAGGGCGGCCATTTTGACTGGTGGGTCGACGACACCCGCTTCCCCTACATCCCCGAGTCGTACCAGATCGAGAGCAAGCCGGTCGACGACGGCCACGGCCACGCGCATTGATCGGACTCGATCCTCCGTCCCCCGATCGATCCCCTCACCGCGAGGATCGATCGGGGACAAAGGTCGAGTAGCACTGATCGGTCTCCCAGAGCACGACCTCGACGACCGGCAGACCCGCCTCGCTCGCCTTCTCGAAAATGAGCCGGGCAATGTTCTCGGCCGTCGGGTTGTCTTCCATCACGAAGACCCGCTCGCCCCGTTCGAGAAGGACCGGCAGTAGCGGGTCATCGCGGCAGAGCAACATGTTGTGATCGAGGTTCTCGTCAATCCAGCGCTGGACGTGCCGCTTGATCTCGCCGAAGTCGACGAGCATCCCCGCCCGGTCGAGACGGGGCCCTTCGAGGGTGATGATCGCCCGGCCGTTGTGGCCGTGGAGATGGCGACACTTCCCCTCGTAGTTGAGCAGGCGGTGGCCGTAGCAGAACGCGATCTCGCGAGTCACTCGGTACATGGCTCGGGCCCTTCTCAAGAGGGCCAAGCGTGGGGCCGGTTTCAAACCGGTGACGCTAGGCCGTATAGGGAGTGAAGTCGGGAATGCCGGCCTCGCGGAAGCCTTTCTTCCGCTCCGCGCACTTGTTGCACCGTCCGCAATGCAAATTGCCTCGCGGGTCGATGCAGGAAAAAGTCAGATCCAGCGGGAGATCCCGGCCGCGTTCCAGGACCTCCGGCTTGTGGAGCATCGCGAACGGCCGGATCAGGCGAGGCCCGCCGTCCATCGCCCGACCGATCAGGTCCTGCAATCCCCGAAAAAACTCGGGCGTGCTATCCGGAAACGGATTGGATCCGAGCGACCCCAGCGCCAGTGCCTCGATCCCTCGGATCCGGCACCAGACGGCCGCCTTGACCGTCAGCAGGAGGTTCCGCCCCGGCAGATAAACCGCCTCGTCGGGCGTCTCCGCTCCAGGAACGCCGCCGCCCGCCGTGCTCCAGTGGGGGCCGTAGACGTCGGCCGTCGGCTCGTCGAGAACGACCATCGGCGCGATCCGGTCGTCGGCGACCTCTTCCAGGAACCGCCCCATCGCGGCGATCTCCTGCGGTTGGGCGACGCGCCGCAGCGCGGCCGTCTCCGTTTGCTGCCGCA
>DAIDJI010000441.1 GCA_027451455.1 Planctomycetales bacterium
AGTTCGGCCAGCAGATCGAGGGTTTCGACCTGCACCAGGGTGCTGTCGAAATCGATGACGAAATGCAGGGGGCCAGGCATGGCGAGTCCGGGTTCGCGCGACCACTCCACGTTACACGAAGACGGCCGCCGGGCAAGCCCGGATCGGCGCGCGACCGCGGTGTTACCCGCCGTTACATGCGGATACGCCACGCGCCACCCGCGGCGGCATCCGTGGTCCACGATGATGACGTCGTCGACGCTGCTGCGCCGATTCCCCCACCCCTGGTCCCGCGCGCGCCGGCGACACCCCTTCCCCACGGAGATCGATCATGAAGCGCACCCTGGCAATCCCCGCTCTGGGCGGTCTGGCGCTGGCGCTGGCCTCGGGGCTGGGCGTCCTGGCGATGGTGAAGGCTCGCCGGAGGCCCTTGCGGTTCGCGATGGTGGTTGCCGCGATCCTGGCCGCAACAGGACTCTCACAGGGCAAGGCGGGCCGATTGCTCCACATTGAGCGTGACTTCTTCGGCGTCGTTCGCGTGACTGAAGATGAGAGCGGAATGTTCCGCCGACTTTTCCACGGGAGCACGCTCCACGGGCAGGAGCGGATCGGCCTCGACAAGGGGGTACCGGCCGGCGAGCCGCTGACATACTTCACCCGGTCCGGCCCGATCGGCGATCTGTTTCGGGTGATCGGGCCGAGGCTCAAAAAGGCGGGGGGGCGCGTGGGGATAGTCGGCCTCGGCGCCGGGACACTGGCCGCCTACGCCGCGCCAGGGCAGCGGTGGACGTTCTACGAGATCGACCCGGCGATCGTCCGGATCGCTGGCGATCCTCAGTATTTTACCTACCTGGAGAATAGTCGGGCCGAGGCGGTCGACGTGGTCGTCGGCGATGCCCGGCTGAGGCTTCGCGAGTCGCCCGATCGCGCCTACGACCTGCTCATCCTCGATGCCTTCAGCTCCGATGCCCTCCCGGTCCACCTGGTGACGCGCGAGGCGATCGCCCTGTATCGCTCGAAGCTTGCCGAGGGGGGTGTGTTGGCGTTCAATCTCTCGAATCGCTACCTCGACCTCGAACCGTTGATCGGGCGGCAGGCTCTCGACGCCGGGCTGGTCTGTCGGGTCCGCGCCGATCTCGACGTGATCCCTGAGGAGCGCGACGGCGGAAAACAGCCGTCGATCTGGGCGGTGATGGCGGCCGACCTGGGTGGGCTGGCGGATGAGTCCGGCTGGCACGAGCCTCGGGTTCGGGCTGATTCGCCCGCGTGGACCGACGAACGATCGGACCTCCTGCGTTACATTCGATGGAGGCCGATCGTCCGGTGATTGGGGCCGAGGGGACGAATAATTCCGTCCCCCCGGAGTCTGCCGATCGCTCAATGGTCGTTGTGGATCGTGACGCCCGGCCAGTCGTCGGTCCGGAACGGCGTCGCGGGGAGTCCCTCGGCGCTGTAGAGGTTGCAGACCGGGTTATTCGCCCAGGCGTACCGGACGGCGACCGGTTCGGAGACTCCCTCGGCCTGGACCTCGACCTTGTCGCGGCCGACGAGCTTGGCCTTCGCGTCGACAAACCTGTGGTCGGAACCGGCGACGGTGAAGCCGACCACTTCCTGCACGTCGAAGGGACGCAGCCCGTGTCCAACGTGGTCGAAGGTGATAATGACCTTCTCGCCCTGGCGCTCCATCGACTTGAAGGTCGGGCTCTGGTAGGCGATCGGGATGCCGTAGTCGCGGGCGAGGGCCCACCGGGCGAGCCGCATCCCGACGTCCTGCTTGTTCTTCGGGTGGATGTCCTTCCCCTCGCCGACGTCGATGATAACGGCCTGGCCGGTGTTCGGGAGCCGGCTCATGGTCATGGTCTGAGCCTCGCGGAGCTCGGCCCAACTGCTCTCCTGGGGACCTTTTGATTCGGCCATGAAGTCGGCAAGCTGGACCCAGTAGAACGGGAAGTCGCCCTGGCCCCACTCGTCTCGCCAGCTCTTGATCATGAGTGGGAAGAGGTCGCGATACTGGTAGGCGCGGCCGGAATTGCTCTCGCCCTGATACCAGATCACGCCGCGGATGCCGTAGCCGATCGTTGGCTTGAGAACGCCGTTGTAGATGTTAGCGGGCCGGGCATTGCCGGAGAGCATCTGGGCGCGGCTCGGCGGCCGGCGCTGACCCTTTTTCGCCGCGGGCTTGCTCTCGGCCTTTTTCTCGGTTTGGGAGTCATCCTTCTCAATCGCCTCCCACCGCTTCAGGAGAGCGGCGTAGTGGGGATCGGCGGCGAGCAGGTCGCGTCGAATCCAGGCCTCGCAGGCCGAGCCGCCCCAGGCGTCGTCAATCAGGCCGATCGGGACACCGAGCGTCTTGTACAACTGGCGTCCGAAGAAGTAGCCGACCGCCGAGAAATCTCCGATCGTCTCCGGGCTGCATCGGGCCCATTTGCCGTTGAAGTCCTTTTGAGGCTCCTGGGTTCCGCGATTCGGGACGCTGATCAGGCGGATCCTCGGGTACTTCGCCGCCAGGATTTCCAGGTCGGCGTCCTTCGACCCGCCGACGTTCATCCCCATGTTCGACTGTCCGGAGCAGATCCAGACCTCGCCGATGAGGACATCATCGAACTTGAGGGTGTTCTTGCCCTGGATGGTCAGGGTATGCGGGCCGCCGGCCTTCATCGGATCGAGCATCACCTGCCACGAACCATCCTCACCGGCCTTTGCCGTCTTCGTCTGATCGGCGATTCCAACCGTGATCTGCTCGCCCGGCTCGGCCCAACCCCAGACCCGGTCCTTCTGGTCGCGCTGAAGGACCATGTGCGGGCCGAAGAGCGCGGGCACCTTCACGTCGCCCCTGGCCCCGTTCGGCAGGGCGGCGAGCGCGGCGACCACGATCGCCGATGCGATCAAGTCTCGTCCGCGCCTGGGATGGAAGTCTCTCTGGATCTTCATCGATGGACCCTTGATCCCTGTCGTGCTTCGGCGCGCCCTCGCACGAGATCGGGTCCGTCCCGATCCCCGGCGCGTCGTCATGCCCGGTCTTGGGGACCGGTTTTCCCGATCATGCCAGAGAAGTCGGGCCCTACCAAGGGGTGAGTCATCATCGTCTCGGCGTTAAAGAAGAGGTGTGCGGACCTCGCCGTCCGCATCATGAAGGCGAGAAACGGACCGACGAAATGGCGTGCTTCGCGCCGGATCGCCCCGCAGCGGCGCGGGACGGGAGTGGTGTTTGCCTGAATGATTCGAGAGGACGGCTGCTCAGCCGTGCGTCTGCTGGCCGCGTCCCGCGTTGACGAGCAGATCGTCGCGATCGGGACGAGAGGTCGGACGCGCCTCCTGCTGCCGCCGGGTTTCCTCGGCGACCTGGTCGTGGGTCGGATGCGGCGGGCCCGTTTCGTCGGGCTTGCCAGCGTCCGATGCGTCCCCGGGCGTCTGGCCCTTGAGGGCTTCCGTCATCGAGTGTCGGGTGCCGTCCACCATGATGGGGCCTCCTCCTGGTGTCTTTACTGTCGTCCTCAAAGGGTGATCTTTCAGAACTAGCAGCGGCCGTGCCAACCTTCCGGGGAAACAGGCAGAGGAACCGGCCTTTCGCGGTTCGGGAAGTTGGCTGGATCGGCTGTCCCGTTGGGATGTCCGGCGAGGATGCGGGCGTCCCTGGTCATGGAGGAGAATCGATCATGTTCCTCTCGGCGAGCCTGCTGGCCTTCTCGATCATGGGCGCGGATGGGGCCACATCCGGACCACCGGCCACCTCGTTGACCATCCGTGAGGCGATCCGGACAGCCCTCGAACACGATCCGGCGGTCCGGGTGATCCGGGCCGATAGCGGATCCATCGTCGTTGGGCCGATTGATCCGGACGGCTCGATCTGGCGATTCCAGGCTGATTTGCTCGGCAAGGTACGCTCGGTCGAGGAGGCGTATCGCGACCTCGCCCGGTCCCGAGAAGAGGTCGCCATCTTCGAGCGGGTCGCCAGCGCGGCGGAAGCCGTCCTCCGACGCGAGCAGAAGGAGTTGTTCATCTCCCGCGGGACGATCGATCTGGAGGGGGCCGAGCGGGAATGGAAATCGATTCGGAAAGACCTCGCGGCGCGAAGATCGGACGTTGCCAGCGCGGAACGTACGATCCGCGAGCGGCTTGGACTGGCGAAGTCGGACGCCGAGATCGTCCCGACCACCCCGACGACTGCCGCCCCGATGACGCCCGACTGGGACGCGAGCCAGGCCACGATGCTCGCCCATCGACCCGAGATCGTCGAGCAGGGCGTGATCGTCCGTCTCGACGAGCTGGGTCTTTTGATGGCGCGGAACCAGTTGCTCCCTGTCCTCAGCCCCGACGAGATCGCCGACTTCCGGGCCCTGGGAATCCAGTTCGATCGGCCCGAGATCGGCGCCTCGCTGCTCAGCCTCGCACCGATCCTGCGAGCCGTCGAGAACGGGACGCTCTCAACGTTGACCGATGGGACCACGCCCGAGACCTTCATCGACCGCCAGAGAGGTTATACCTTCCAGATGCCTGGTTTTTCCCGAGGCCAGTTCGTCAACGCTCGGGTCATCCCGACGGCCGCGGCGGGCGCAATCTTGCGCTTGCGGCATCGGCGTTGCGCTTTATAAAGGACGACGAGGCGATCCTCTCGTTTGCATCCGACGGCCGGGATCACGGTCCTTTCGCAGGCGCGATCGCCGACGTCGTTACGAAGAAGGCCGCGCTTGACCGGGGAGTGGACACAGAAGCATTTCGAATCGCGGATGACACCTACGCGCTGTTCGAAAAGATCGGCAATTATGTGATGACCGGGGACACGGGATCGAACGTGTCGGACCTGATGATCGCATTGAAAACATAGCCACCCGCGCGCTTTTCATAAACGATCAATAAAATCAAATCGATTAAAAAAAACATGAAACAGAATTATACCAAGAAATTCGAAGAGGTCGGGATCAAGGATGTAGGGCTTGTGGGGGGAAAGAACGCGTCGCTCGGCGAGATGATCAGGACGCTCGGCGCCAAGGGCGTGCCGGTGCCGTCGGGGTTTGCCGTTACCGCCGACGGATATTTCCACTTTCTTAAGGAAACCGGCCTCGATGTGTTCATTGCAGGAACATTGAAGGGGCTTAACACGAAGAATCTGAAGGAACTTGAACGCCGCGGCAAGCTCGTCCGCGATAAAATGATGCATACGGAATTTCCGGCGGAC
>DAIDJI010000442.1 GCA_027451455.1 Planctomycetales bacterium
GCCCGGTACTCGCTGAACTCGACCGAGAAGCCGTGGAACGGGCTTTTGTGCATCCCCCGGAAGAATCCCTCGACGACCACCCGCGCGCGCACCTCCAGGCTCTTGATCCGCATGAGTGTCGGCGGATCGATGAGCGTCTTGGGGTCGGGGCTTGGGGTGGCCTCCATCAGAGCGGGCCTTTCACGTGATCAAGCAGGCGATCGATGACCTGGTCGACGGTCACACCGTCGGCCTCGGCTCGGTAGCCGAGCAGAACGCGGTGGCGGAACGTCGGATGAATCAGGGCGGTGAGGTCCTCGGGGGCGACGTGGAACCGGCCGCGGAGCAGGGCCCGCGCCTTGGCGCCGAGGATCAGCGATTGGGCCGCTCGAAGGCCGGCGCCCCAGGTGACCCAGTCGTTGACGAACGAGGGGGCCTCTGGACCGGGGCGGGTTGCCGAGGCCAGGCGGACGGCGTGGCGGATCAACTCCTCAGCGACCGGGACGCGACGGACGACCTCGTGGAAGGCGACGATGTCCTTACCGTCGAAGAGTGGGACGATCGGCTCGGGCTTCTTCGAGGTCGTCTGCCGGACCACGGCGACCTCGTCGTCCTCGGGCAGATAATCGATCACGACGTTGAAGAGGAACCGGTCGAGCTGGGCCTCGGGGAGGGGGTAAGTGCCCTCCATCTCGATCGGGTTCTGGGTCGCGAGGACGAAGAACGGCTCTTCCAGCGGGTATCGGACGCCGGCCGCCGTGACCTGATGCTCCTGCATCGCTTCGAGGAGGGCGGCCTGGGTCTTGGGCGGGGTCCGGTTGATCTCGTCGGCGAGGATCACGTTGGCGAAGATCGGCCCCTTGACGAAGACCATCCGACGCCGGCCCTCGGTCGTCTCCTCCAGGATCTCGGTCCCGGTGATGTCGGCCGGCATGAGGTCGGGTGTGAACTGAATCCGCTGGAATTTGAGCTCGAAGACCTGGGCGATCGTGCGAACGAGCAGGGTCTTCGCCAGGCCGGGCGCCCCGGTGATCAGGCAGTGGCCGCCGGCAAAGAGGCTGATCAAGAGCTGCTGCGAGACCTCCTTCTGCCCGACGATCACCTTCGATAGCTCATGATCGATCCGCCCCCGGCTCTCGTGAATCTTCTCGACGACCTGCTTCTCTTCTTCATATTCGTCGGTCATTGGTCATGGATCCCTGGTCGTGGGTCGACGTCACATCGCCGCAATGACTAACGAACGAGGATTAATGGGTCATGGCATACGTGACGATGTTGATGCCCATTGGGTACGACTTTTTCTCGGAGAACTCGCGGAAGTAGTCCTCGCTCTCGCCCTCGCGTTCCCAGCCGTCGCCTAGGTCGGTGTTGTGGCAGATCAGGACCATCATCCGCTTCTGGTCGTCGAAGATGCCCTTGTAGTGGACGGTTCGCGCGTCGCCGCCGTGCCAGGGTTCCCAGGTCTCTCCGGTCTGGAGCCAGGAGTGGATACTCGGAACTTGCGGCTTCTCCTTGAGCTGATAAACGCAGCGGAAGATTTCGTGAGACACGTCGAGTTCGGTCGGCTCCTGGTCGGGCTCGGGGAAGACGCGTTTGATCTGCTCGTGGAAGTTTTCGTACTCGTCGCCCCAGAAGTCGTCGACCATCAGGAAGCCGCCGTTGAGCAGGTAGCGTCGAAGCGCGATGACTTCCTCTTCGGAGAATTCGAGCCGGCCCGGCTCGATCATGTAGAGGAACGGATAGTCGAACAGCTTCGGGTCGGTCAAACGGAGGCTGATCGGGTTGGGATTGACCTTCATCGAGGTCAACTGCTGGAGGCGGTACGAGAAATTCAGGTCGCTGTCGGGGAAGTCGGTGGCCCATCCGCCGCCGCCCCAGCCCCGGCCGCGTCCACCGTATCCGGAGTCGTACTGGACCCGGACGAACGTGAAGATGTCGTGCTTGAATCGAGGGTCGATCTTCCAGTCGGGGACGCCGGCGCGATCGGCCGGGATCTGGCCGGGGAATCGACGGCCCCAGCCTCCACGGCCCCGGCCGTACCGCTGGGCGACGGCCAGGCCGGAAACGAGGGCGAACAGGACTAGGACTGCCAGCAGAATCGTGCGTCGACGCTTCATCGGGCCGGGCCTCGCTGTCCCTCGGTGGGGGATTCGACCAGTTCGAGCAGGAGTTTGTGGGCATCGAGGAACCGAGGAGCCTCTTCGAGCGATTTCAACGCCTCGCGCCGGGCCTCGTCGCGACGTCCCCGCCGTGCCAGGAGCCGGGCCATCCGGTAGTGGAGGCCGGCCGGGTCGGAGTCGTCGAGCAGCGCCACGGCCCGGAATGCGTCGATCGCCGCGTCGATGTTACCGAGTTCCTCGGAGGCAAGGGCCATCGCCCGGTGCGGCGCAGGGATCAGGGGGTTGATCGCGAGCATCCGGTCGGCGTCGCGGGCGAGGGCCTTCCAGTCTCGGGCCGATTCCTCCAGCTCGAGGAGCCGCCGATAGGCCGGGCTCTCGCTACCGTCGCGGGCGACCAGTTCCTCGAGCGCCCGACGTTCGCCGGCCGGGTCCGATTCTTTCCTGGCGAGGGTGGCCTGCAACATGTAGGCGTTCTCCGGCCCGACGTAGGCGGGGTCCATCACCTTCAAAGCCTGGATTTCCGCCTTCGCCCGGCCGAGCTTCCCTTCCGCGATCAGCCGGGCGGCCAGGAGCCGGTGTCCGTGGAAGCTGTTCGGATGCTTCTGGAGCCAGGCCTCAATGGCGGTCGAATCGGCGTCCGGCGGCAGGTCGGCTTCTTCCCAGGTGACGTGGGAGATTCCATCGCCCGCGCGTTCGCGAGCGTATCGCGCGAACTGGTCGTCCAGTTGTTTCAGCGACATTTTTGCCCGCCGCGGCAGCGCCTCGTTCATCAAGACGCCGGCGCCGAGGTCGTCGAGCAGGTTTCGCATCCCCTCGACGCCGATCCGGTCCATCAGGAAGGCGACGGCCAACGTCGATTCGTAATAGGCGAATTGCAGGTCGAGCGAGGACTTGGCGTTCAGGAATGCGGCGCTGAGCTGGCTCATCGGGGTGAGGTCCGGGCCGAGGAGTTTCGACCGGAACTTCGGGCTCATCGGCGTCGTCCACGAGGGGTCGGCGCGCTCCTCCTCGTAGACGGAGATTCCCTCGCTCAGCCACCTTGGCATCTTGTTGCGGGTCTTGCTGAGCGTGATCACGTGGCAGAACTCGTGCCAGAGGACCGATTCCCAGTTGGTGGGGTGCTCGCCCTGGCTGGCCGGGCTATTCGCTGTGATCACCCGCCCGAAGCAGACGCCAAGCAGGCCGTCGGCGCCCGGGAGGCCGAACGTTCGGACGGCGAACTCCTTCCGCTGCGGGAAGATTTCCACGACCACCGGGCGCGGTGGCGTCGCGCCGTAACGTTCGGCGAGGGTCTTGCGGGCCCGGACGAGCAGATCGACCACGCGACGACCGTAGAGATCCGCCTCGCGTGGGTCCATCCGGACCATCAGGCCGTCGGCTTGCAGCGTTCGGAACCCGGCGAGTCGGTCGTGGAGTGTCGACAGGTTGAACGCGACGACGTTGTAGGGATCGCCGGTAAAGACATCGGCGGCGAGCTTCCAGCCCTCAGACTCCTCGCCGAGGCGGAGCAGATCCTGGCAGAGCTGCAACTGGGCGGGCTGGAAGGACGGGTCGAACTCAAGGGCCTTTCGCTGGTAGGCGGAGCCCTCGGCGAACCGGTATTTCTGCGAGAGCTCGCGGCCGATGATGTGGTCGACCTCGGGGTTTTTGCTCCAGTGGGCGAGGGCCTTCGAGCGTGCCTCGGCCTCGCCGGCCGGGTCGCTCTGCAGGTGCGCCAGGACCGCCCGATAGGCGAACGCTCGGGGTTCGTGGGGGTTGACCTCGTGGACCTTTGCCAGCAGCTTCGCGGCCTCGCCGTACTTCTCGTCCTCGACCAGGCGATCAGCGGCCAGGATCAGGCTGTCGACGTGATGGGGATTGAGCTTCAGGGCCTCGGCCAGTTCCTTGCCGGCGGCGGGGCGGTCGTCGGAGGCATAGGCCCGGGCGAGCAGGTAATGGTAGTGCGGGTCGTCGGCCGCGGCCTTCTTCGGGGCCTTGCGGAGCGTCTCGGCGGCCAGCGCGAAATCCTGCTTCGCCAGGGCAAGTTCGGCGATCGCGTAGTACCCGTCGAGCAGGTCGGGCTGGCGCTTGATCGCCGGGTCGAAAAAGAGGTCGAGCACCTTCCGCGAGTCCTGCCCGACGAGCAGGAAATAGCGGCCGAGGGCGACCAGCCCCTCCGGAGTGGCGAACCGCTGTGGCGAGCCCATCACGATCCGCTCGAGGTTCGACATGAGCCGAGGGATCTCGTCGTCCCGGCCGTTGTACCGGTAGACGTCGCGGGCGATCAGCCGGAGCGGGATGCTGGAGTGCAGATGCCGGAACGAGTTCTCGACCGTCTCCATCGCGGCCCCGTACCGGCCGCGCTGCATTTCGGAGCCGATCTTGAGCAGACGCCAACGCTCGTCCCATCCGTTGAACCCGGCAAGCTCGGTGGCGGCGGCGCGGGCGCATTCGTCATATTTGCCGGCGCGGAAGAGCGCCTCGGCCTCGTCGAGGTCGGCCGCGGCGGCGGACCCGGCGAGGAGGAGCCCAATCGAGACGAGGGCGGTGAGTGGGTAGACAAAGGATCGCATCGGGGAATCCCGCCGGGAGGTCGAGCCGATGGCCGGAGATCCCGGCCGGGAGGTCGCCGAGAGAGGGGCGACCCGGATGGACGTTCATTATAGAACGGGCGCCATCCGGATTGCCAAGCGCGAAGTCTCGGCGACCACCGACCTTAACAATCCCGGGGATCGTTACGTCTTCAACTGGCCGAGGCAGCCGCCTCGGCGGCTCGTGCTCGACGGAGCCGGACCGGAATCCGATCGGCACAGGCGACCGTCGGGGCCGGATCGATCGGGACGGGATACCCGCCGACCCGTCGACGCGACCCGGTCCGGACTTGCAGCTCGCCCGGCTCACTCGAAGGGCCATCGGAATCTCCCGCGAGACGCATCCGCGTCAAGGCATCGAGGGTCCGCAGCAGCACCCGGCCGCAGGCAAGCTGATACCGAAGCATCTGCTCCGACGTGTCCCTTTCCTCGCCAACCTCGGCCGGCGTCGCCGAGAGTCGAGGCCGATCGGCCT
>DAIDJI010000443.1 GCA_027451455.1 Planctomycetales bacterium
GCAGCAGAAACTGCATTTTTAAAAGATAATCTTGGGCGGTCAAATCCATGTCGAGTTGATGGGAAGGATGTGGCCAGAGACGATAAAAAGAAGAAGCAATGTCTTCCGCACGATTTAGCGAATTTGGCGAGGATTTATAGGGGTTTACAGCACATTTATGTGCGCAAAACAGAATTTGCAGTCGTCTACGCATAAATGTATCCTGATCAGGATTGACCGAGGTTAATCCAAGCCATTGCGAATCCGAGGTGACACGACGCGTATTCAACAAATCTCCGTTTCTGGCATAACCAAATGCGAGCGCTTCGAACAGCCAATGATGAAGCAAGGTATCAAAAGGTGAAGTAAATGGCAAGGGTACGTTATCCATGAGGGGCTCTATTTCGGATACACTTCGATAACACCATGTTTTCGTAATTTTCAAGGCCAACTTGATCCTCTGTGACGATGAATCTGTGTGCTGTTTCCATTGATTAAACAAAGATAATGATTTGGCATGTTGGTTCAACGCCAACGCCTACACCAGAATAGAATGGCATAATTAGAAAAGGATAGAAGGAAGGTGAGAGGGACGATCCGGCGGCCAGAAACGCGGCGAGTCGGGCGAAGTCGCGGCGGCTGAAGCCACGATCGATCAGGTCCCGCCGCTGCCGGGGGCTGAACAGGTCCATCATGATTCCTCCAGAGATCACCGCGTCGAGAGATCGGGCGAATGGAGCGATCAGCGGAGACGCGAGCGTCCCGCCCTGGCCGGTGACGTGGATCGTCGGAGATAACCGGACAGATCGGCTCGGCGGAGGAAGAGGAGGGACGGACCCGACCGGCGGAAACCCGGCGGTACGGGCCGGAGCCCCATCGCGAAGCCAATTCGCATTATAGACGCCACGGATCGGCCCGTAAACCGGATCGCTCGGCGGATTCCCGGGTCGTCTCACACCCGGAGCTTCCAGAGGCGGGATCACCCGACGCCGCAGGCTCGTCGGGCTCGGTCGAGGACCCGGCGCGCCGTGGCGCGGGCTCGCTCGGCGGCGGCGGCGCGGACTTCTTCGACCCGCCCGGGATGAGCGAGCCATTCCGCCCGGCGCTCGCGTGCCGGTGCAAACCGGGCGATCATCGCGTCGGCCAGCCGGGTCTTGACCTCGCCGTAGCCGATCCCACCCTCCCGGTATCGGCGTTCGACCTCGGCCAATTCGTCGGGCGCGGCGAAGAGCTTGAAGAGGTGGTACAGCGAGTCGGTCTCGGGGTTCTTCGGGGCCTCGACGGGCGTGCTGTCCGTAACGATCCGCTTGACCTTCTTCTTGATCGCGGCCGGTTCGTCGAAAATCTCAATGGTGTTGCCATAACTCTTGGACATTTTCCGGCCGTCGAGGCCCGGGACGACGGCGACCGATTCGAGAATGTGCGGCTTCGGCAGCCGGAAGACCTCCTTGCCGCCGCCAAACACCTGGTTGAAACGCTCGGCGATATCGCGGGTGATCTCCAGATGCTGCTTCTGGTCCTGGCCAACCGGGACAAGATCGGCGTCGTAGAGGAGGATGTCGGCGGCCTGGAGGACCGGGTAGGCGAACAGGCCGTGCTCGGCCGAGAGACCCTGCTCGACCTTGTCCTTGTAGCTGACGCACTTTTGTAGCCATCCCATCGGCGTGACGGTCGTCAGCAGCCAGGCCAGCTCGGTCGTCTCGGGTACGTCGGACTGGACGAAGAGCGTCGCTCGATCGGGGTCGAGGCCCAGCGAGAGCATCGTCACCATCACGTCGAACGTATAGGCGCGGAGCTGGTCGGCATCGCGGACACTGGTGAGCGCGTGGTAGTCGGCGACGAAGTAATAGGCGTCGTTCTCGCGCTGAAGGTCGATGAACTGTCGGAGCGCGCCGAAGTAATTGCCGATATGCAGAGCGCCCGAAGGCTGGATTCCCGACAGGATGCGCATGGTTCGAAGAACTCGGCTCGTAGGAACGAAAGGCGAGGAAGCCGTCGGACACGACGGATGCCGCCGCGGGGATGATCGGGACGTCCCGCGATCCCCAGTCGTTGCCAATGTACCAGGCGGCGTGGGAAGCGGCCAAGTCGGCCTGTGGCCGCCGAGAGCCCGGGTTGGCAGGCGCCCCAGGCCGATGCTACGATGCGGCGAGCCAACGGCGGAGGGGCCGAAGGGAGACAGTCCGGAGGCGGAGAAAGTCGCGGTGATCACCCGAATCTACGAGGGGAATGGGGTCCGATTCGCGTACCCCGCCGACTGGTCGGTGGAAGAGTCGGACGACGGTGAGTCGTCGACCGTGGAGGTGCAGGCACCCGGCGGCCTCGCCTTCGTGCTGGTTCGGACCGACGAGACTGGCCCCGACCCGGCCGAGGTCGCCGACGAGGTTCTGGAGGCGATGCGCGAGGATTACCCGGATCTCGACGTCGTCCCGGCGATGGACGATATCGCCGGCCACCACGCGACCGGGTACGACCTCGAATTCTTCTCGCTCGACATCACAAACGCGGCGACGATCCGCTGCTTCCGGACCATCGAACGGACCATCCTCATTTTCGGCCAGTGGTCCGACATCGTCGACGAGGCCCTCCCCGACCGCATCCGCAGTCTCTGGCGCTCGGTGGAGGAGATGGAGGATTGAGAATCGACCTAGGGCCGGAGATGGGACAACCAGGTCAATTTTTCGATCCCGACGATGCATAATTCAAGAGGATGGCGATTCGCCGACGTACCCGCTCCGACGAAAGGATCTCTCTGAGTTTCCCCTTGAATTCCTCTAGGTCCCCGGCCTCATACCATTTCGTGGCCGTCGAATCAAAGATCTTGACGGGATAAGTCCCGGGGTTCTCGCGAACGTTCAGGAGGAAGTATCGATATCCTCCCAGGCTAGGTACGCAAAGATACAGCGAGTGTCGCAGCCGCATCCTGTCGTCGGACGTCAACTGGTCCTCTTCGCCTGAGGCGTCTGTCGCGGTATCAGTGGTTGGGCTGACAGACCCTTCTTCATCGGGTACCGTCTGGACGGCCCCCTTGACCACGTTGTTCGTCTGCTCTCCCAGGAGTGCGGCCTGGCTCTTGAGGATTGTCAGGGGCGTCGCTCCCGTTTCGACTTTGAAGTCGGCCGGCCAATAGCTTTCAAGTTGAGTGTTCATGCGAGGTGTCCCGCAGAAGGTCCAGGGTGAAGATGAGCGGGAGATGATCGGAAACGGTCAGCTTCGGATGTCTCGTGTTCTCGCGGAGGAGGGCGATCTCCCCGGAAGGACCGAATCCGCGGTCCAGCACCTGTAGCGACGAACCAATGAAGGTGTCGATCAGCTCGGGCCGGACGAGGACCTGGTCGAGCATGTGCCAGTAGATATTCGTGTTTTCTTTTTGGCGATAATAAAACGTCCCGGGTGGCCCGTCCGTCATGTCCCCCAGAAGACCCCACATCGGATTGTAGAAGCGGGGACGGCGGTTCGGAGAGTCCTCGGCGTGCTTACGTGCCAGGGCCTTCGTCATCATGGCACTGAAGCCGCTCGCATCGATCATCCCGCCCTCAAAAGGATTCATGTTGAAGTCCCCGAGCAGGACCGTTCGGCGGTGACCGGCACGGTCTTCCGCCTCGCGAAGAAGGCCCGCCAGTTCGATGGCCAGGGAATGTTGTTCTTCCGGCTTTTTATTCCTCCGATCGTGGAAGTGAATAACCCCGACGAGGATTTCCATCCGGCCGGGCAGTTGCAGGCGATGGACGGACATCCGGGATTCGTCCTGGAAAGGCACAAGGTATCGGGCCGGGAATCGCGAGAATATCTGAAACCTATCGCCTGGAAAATGAGTGCTCTCGAACCGCGTCCCTTCCTCGTTTAGCGCCTCCAGTATGAGTCCAGGATCAACCTTGCTCTCGGCCAGGATGACAAGATCGGCATCGTGCCGGAGGGCGGTGCGGGCGACGATGGCCGCTGGGGCCTCGACCCTGCCCTGAACATCGAAATTCCAGAAGAAGAATCGGGTCACGAGTCAGTCTCTCGGCGGCTCTTTTCAATCGGCCAGCCCTTATCATAACATCTCGCCCGCCGGGTCCGAGGGCATCCCAATAACCGGCCCGGGAGCCCGGCCCAGGAACGCGATGATTCGCTTCACCACCTCCGAGCCCCCCGTGCCGACGACGTTCGAATGCCCCGCGCCGGGGACCTCGATCCGGTCGGGAGGCATCGGAAACGCATCGGCGAGGCGGCTTACCTCCTCCTTCGGGACGAGCCAGTCGTCGGTCCCGTGGACGATCATCGTCGGGCAGCTCACGCGCTGGGCGACATCGACCGGACGGGGACGGCTCAGCGAGACTCCGGCGATCCATCTGGCGCGTCGGGTGATGAGCCGTGCCATCAGGCCAACGAGGCGCAGTCCGCGTCTCCGAAGCAGGCGGGCAACCGAGGCATCGAGGTCCACCATCGGCGATTCGAGCACGAGTGCGGAGAGTCTCGGGTCGTGGGCCGCAGCCCGCATCGCGATTGCGGCCCCCATTGATCGGCCCCAGGCCACGACGGCCCCCCCGGGCCGGTCGATCGCGTCGAGCCAGGCGGAGACGTCGCCAGCCTCGCGACCGCCGAACGATGCGTAAATCCCCTCGCTTTGACCGTATCCCCGAGCGTCGAGCGCAGCGACGTCCCAGCCGACGGCGTTCAGGATCGAGGCTCGCGCGCCCTCCCAGGCCGAAGGGTCATCGGCGAAGCCGTGCAGGAGCAGAACCATCCCGAGGGACTCGCGTTCTCCTCCCGCTCGGTAAAGACGCCCGGCGAGCCGGACGCCATCGATCGCCCTCGCCTCGATCGGCCTGGGTTCGAGACCATCGCCACGTCCTTTCCGACGATGGCTCGGATGGACGACCAGCGTCCAGGCGCCAAACTCAACGATCGCCATCACCGCCCAGAGCAGGAGCCCCACCACGAGCCCGGCCATGGCCGCGGCCGAGCGGAGCCCGATCGGCCAGGTGCCGATCATCGCCATCGGCCAATGTGGGAGGGCGTGGAAACCGGTCGAGTGTTCCGTGATCGGCTCGGGGCGTTGAAGGAAGTTGGTCGCGACGATCCCGTGGTCGGACCATCGAAGCCGGATCGCACCTTCGCGCCAGGTCCGTCGGACGTCGAGACCACCCCGTTCGAGGGGCGTGAGGGCATCACCGGTC
>DAIDJI010000444.1 GCA_027451455.1 Planctomycetales bacterium
AGCGGGCCATGGCCTGATTGAGGCTGCGCAACGCATGCATTGGGAAACGGTCCATGCTGATATTATTCCGGCAACATGGAGCGTCGAACAGGCCAAAACCACCCCCGCCGCCAGGACCACCCCCGCCGCCGTTGGCCTGACCAGGCCCGCCATTCCCGTTGGGATTGGCGTTATTGTTGTTCCGATTGCCGAAGTTCATTCCCTGGAAGGCCTGTTCGCGGATCTTCTGCTGCTGCTGAGAGACCTGCTGCGAAAGGGCCTCGATCTTCTGCTTTTGCGGTTCCTGGAGTTTCAACTCGGTCTGGACGCCGGGATTGATGGCAAGTCCCAGCAGTCCGCTCGGGCCGCCCCGTCCACCGGGGCCGCCCCGTCCACCGCGACCACCCCCTGGCCCTCCGGGACCCTGCGGCTGCGCCGGCGCGTTGCCGGCGAGCATCGACGAGACGACCGCGATCGACGCGATGCAGATCAGGTGGCGTGACCGAAACATCCTCAGCTCCTCGGGCCCCGGGCCGGTTCAGCGGGTTGCGAGTCGTCCCTGGAGACACGCGGGGACAGAACTCATTGATGGGATATCAGCGGCATCCGCGCGCGAGTCGTCCATCCCGCCCCCAAAAAACCTGAGAATCCACATTTTTTAAGAAATGAGATTCCAGGACCGCCCGGCGGGCGCGCGGAGGAAATGGCCATCCGCGGCACGGCTGGCCATCGCCTTCCTTTGAGAGTCAGATAGGATTATACCGAAGGCATCCGAGAAGCCACCAGCCAGACGGCCAGCGCGACCGTCGCGGAAACTGTGGCGAGCCGGACGATGGCCCGGTAGAGTCCGAACCGTCTCGAGAGGTCGATCCCGGCGGTGGCCTCGCCAGCGAGGACCAGCTCGTCCGATGTCTGGCGATGGAGATTGGCCAGGAGATTCATCGCGAGCAGGTGGACCAGCCAGAGCAC
The DNA here is from genome assembly GCA_027451455.1 of Planctomycetales bacterium. Taxonomy (GTDB): domain Bacteria; phylum Planctomycetota; class Planctomycetia; order Isosphaerales; family Isosphaeraceae; genus JAKAUH01. Next base: position 949 of record DAIDJI010000444.1, read on the forward strand.
CAGGAAGCCGACGCCCTGTTCGAGCCAGGTCCGCCAGGCGGCCGCCATTGCCGGCCATCGGGGCTTCCACCAGGTCCCGGGCTCGGGCGGCGAGATCGAGGGAAGGACCGCCAGGCGGATCGATCGCGTATCGACATCGTGGCCGTCGTCGGCCGAGATTCGGATCGCGATCGGTTGATCGGTGGCGCCCTTCGGAGTTCCGGCGATCCGACCCGACGCCTCGTCGAGATGCAGACCCTCGGGGAGCTTGCCGTCGACGCGCCATCTCGGCGTCTCGCGTCCTCCCGTCGTGGCGAGCGCGAGCGTGTACGGACGCCCCGCGACCGCGTCAGGCAGGGCGTCGGGCGTCGCAATCCGGAGCGGGGCCGGCGGCTTCGCCGTCGAGGCGGACGAGGCGGCCGAACCGTCCCCGGCCACCTTCGGCAGAAGGGCCATGATGACCATCGTCAGCAGGAGGATGAAGAGCAGGGCCCCGGTCAACTTCGTGACGACGACCGCGACGAACGAATCCTCGCCCGATCCGCCGAATTCCATCCCGCCGTGTCCGCCGCGTCGTGACCGCCGCATGGTTCCTCCTTGGTCCCTGATCCTCCCGAAACGCCCTCATTCGCCATTCCGAGGTCGATCAGGCCGCATCCTCCGAGGGATACGGCTGGATGCCCCGACTCGAATTCTGAACCATGTTCTTGACGATGCTTCGATACAGGGCGTTCCCCTGTTCCATGCTGACGTTGAGCAATTCCAGCGCGTCCTTGAGGCTGGTGAGGCTCCGGGCGAGCTGCTCCTGCGTGGCCCGGCTCGACCGCTCGTACGCCGAGGCCCACGAGCTGGCGAGCGACTCGATCCCCAAGCCCGTGCGTTCCAGGCCGCGGCGGATCTCTTCGAGCTGATCGGTGGCTGTCCCGACGGTCCCCATGGCCTGCTCGATCCGGGCGAGGCTTGCCACCCCGCGACGGAGCGATTCGCTCGCCTCGCCGATCGCCTCGAAGTCGGTCCCGAGCCGGCCGATCGCGTCGGCACCTTCGCGGAACGAGGTCAGCGCCTCGGGGAGCCGGCCAACCGACGCCGAAAACTCGGCGATCGGGGCGCGCAGGCTCTCACCAAGTCGATCGGCCTGGTCGCAGAGCGATCGAGCGGCCGGCTCCAGAACCTTCGCGAGCTTCTCGGCCATCTCGTCGAGCCGGGGGCCGATCACATCGACCAGACGGTCGATCGTCGGGTCGTCCGAGCCGGCCACCTTCGGTAAAACATGCTCCACGACCCAGCGATCCACCCGCGCCAGCATCTCCTCGGAACGCCGGTAGACGAGTGTCTGTACGAGCATGAGCGCCGCGCTCAGGAAGAGAGCAAGCAGCGTGCTATCGAAGGCGATCTGGAGGGCCGCCGTCACGCCGGTCAGGTTCGAGAGGAACCCGTCCAGCTCCTTGACCATCGGCAGGACCTCGCTGATCTTCATCAGGGCCCGCGAGATACCCTCAACGGTTCCGATGAATCCGATCACGGGGAGCAAGTAGAGGATGTATCGTGTGAGCGTGAACCGACCGGCGACCTGCTCCTGGTCGAGCCCCGAAGCCTCTCGGTTAATCTCCATGAGCTGCGTTACGGATGGGCTCCGGCTCTCGCGGATGTAGCCGGCGAGCTGGCGAACCCGTCGCGGAAGAATCCGGCGTTCGTCGTTTTCGGCAGAGACCGGAGCGGGGGACTTGCCGGTGGAGATCGTGACGGATGGCCGGTTCGCGGCGACCTGCGCCTGCTTGAGGAGATCGGGCGCCTCATCGAAGGCGCGCTCGTTCTTCCAGAGCCGGCCCAGCTCGCGCCCGAGCGTAACGACGGCCCAGAGGTAGATCCCTGTCCCGACGTACTGCTCCCACCCCCGCTCGAACATCAGCGTGGGGTCGAAGATCATCAGGGCGATCGGGAACAAGAGCGCGAGAACCAGCATCGCCGCGGCGACGCCGTACTCGGCCGTCCGCATTCCATGCGCGCCTCTGGCCATCCGTGGAATCCTTCCTGCGAGTCAAGTCGGACCCGAACCGTCGCGGCCGGGGCCAGGGAATCCGTGACCGGGTGTATCGCTCCCCGGAGCGGATCCGTCAAGACCATCGCGATCCGGCGCGGCGGCGCCGGCGGCGGGATGCGACCAATCGTTCGAATCGGCAACGTCCGCAAGCGACTTGAATTCGGCCGGAGTCTTGCGGAAGAAGAAAGGGGAAATCCCGAGAACGCGGAACGGAAGAATGGGTATGCCATCTCATCGACGGACCGTGGGCAGTCGATTGCTCGCCATCGTGGCGGCCATCCTGGTCGTGAAGGTGGTCGCGTCGATCGTCTCCCGGTATCCGGGATATTTCCCGCCCGACTTCACGACCGACTTCCTCTTCGGACGCGAGGCGCAGTTCCGGGGCGGCTATCGATGGGCGTTCTACGCGCATATCCTTTCGGGACCGGTCGCGCTGATGCTCGGGCTGTTCCTGGTCGCGGAGTGGCCCCGTCGCCAATTTCCGGCCTGGCATCGATGGATCGGCCGGTTGGAGGTGGCTTGCGTTTTGGGTCTGGTGGCGCCGAGCGGGCTCTGGATGGCCCGGTACGCCGCCGCGGGACCAATCGCCGGGCTCGGCCTGGCGGCACTGGCCGTCGCGACCGCGATTTGTGCCGCAATGGGATGGATGGAAGCCCTCCGATGGCGGTTCTCGGCGCATCGACGATGGATGTGGCGGTGCTTCTTGCTGCTCGCCTCGGCGGTCGTCCTGAGGATGATCGGCGGGCTGGCGACCGTCACCGGGATGTCGGCGGAGTGGATCGATCCGCTCGCGACCTGGGCCTGCTGGGTCGTCCCGCTACTGGCGTTCGAGGTGCGTGAGCGGATGTTCTAGATTCGACCGGCATCCATCCTTCAAAACTCGGCGCCGTTGATCGATTCGCCACCGGCGATTGTCAGGAGCTTCCGGCGGATGATGGACGGAGTGGTTGCCGGCAGGAAGTACGCATTTCCGCCCACAAAGGCGACATTAACGCCGCCGGGGTGGTGCGTTTTCGTGGATGGCCCGATCGTCATCAGGGCGTTGCTGTCGGTATCGACGGGGGCCATCCAGGGGACGGCATGCTCGTCGTCGGCCTCCATCATGAAGATGGTGAAATTCGGGTCGTCCACGATCTCGGATTTCGGCCGGGGCCGGTCGGGGAGGAAGCAGCCTTCCGGGCCGACGATCGCCAGGTAGGTCGTCTTGTTTGTGGCTCCTCTTGTTGCCGGACATCGGTAGACGTCCGGCATCCTCGCGAGGGCCGAGGCGTTGACCGGATCGTTCCAGGGTTTCGACAGGTCGATCGCTCTGTAGAGCGTCGATGCCTCCAGGAAAGGCAGGAGCAAGGTCCGCCAGCTATGCAGTAGCCGCCCGTTCGCATCGACGGTATGCGCGGGCGGCAGTGACCCGTGGGTTTCCACGTAGTTGTGCAGGGCCAGTGCGATCTGCTTGAGGTTGTTGGTACACCACGCCCGCCGCGCTGCCCTCGGCGCGCTGCGGTAGGCGGGGAGCAGCAGCATGAACAGCACCACGAGAATCGCCAGGACCACGAGGATCTCGGCGATCCGCCCCTTCCACGTCCGAGTCGGCTTCCCGACGGGCCTGTCGAACTCGGGATCGTGCAGGAAGTCGGACGACATCGGCGGATCTCCCCAGACCTTCGGCCGGGCGTCAATATTCACCGGGGCCGATCGATTCGCCACCCACGATCGTCAGGAGTTTTCGTCGAAGGACGGAGGGCGTGGTCACCTTCAGGAAGTGCACGCTGCCGTCCAGCAGGCCGACATTGAGGCCGCCGGGGTGGTGCGTTTTCGTGGACGACCCGGTCGTCATCAGGACGGTGCCGTCGGTATCGACGGGCGCCATCCAGGGGACGGCATGCTCGTCGTCGGCCTCCATCACCGAGATGGTGGAATCGGTGCCGTCCACGATCTCGGAGATCGGCCGGGGCCGGTCGGGGAGGAAGCAACCTTCCGGGCCGACGATCGCCAGGTAGGTCGTCTTGTTCGAGCGTTCGAACATCGTCGGGCACTGGTAAACGCGTGGAACCTTCTCGAGCGCCTGGGCGTTGACCGGATCGCTCCAGGGCTTCGAAAGGTCGATCGTTTTGTAGAGCGCCAGCTCCTCCAGGAAGGGCAAGATCAGCGTCCGCCAGCTATGCAGGGG
>DAIDJI010000445.1 GCA_027451455.1 Planctomycetales bacterium
GATCACTGCCTGGGGTAATCGGAGGAGGGCATCGGCAAGGACGAAGAGCATCAGGACCGCGATCGAGACGCTGATGGCGAGGACCAGCCCGGTCCCGAGCGAGAACACCCACCACCGGCGCCTGGTGTCTCGGAGTCTCGACGTGACGACTTCCGCCTGGGGAGCCACAGCGATTTCCTCCTCCGACTGGTCTTGCGGGAGGCTCATTGACGGAGATTACCGGCCGACGGGTTCGTCGAGGTTGGACGGATTCAATGAGTGACGGCCGTGACGATCACGTTGGTGCCGATCGCCAGGGCGTCCTGATCGCGGTAGCCGTAAGCGTAAGGGTGGGGAAATTGTTCCCAGCCGTTACCCAGGTCGAATCGGCTGTAAACCACGGCGAGTCGGCCGTCGAGGCTGATTCCCGAGAGGCCAGGTGTGTTGATGGCCCCAAAATCTTCCGCCACCCGAGGGGTGTATTCCACCTTTCGGATGTCGTAATGGGCGTGGTACAGCGGGTGATCCGGTGGTAATGGTTCGAGGCGATGCTCGGGGAAAACCCGGGCGATCTCGCGCTGAAAGGCCAGATGGAAGGCCAGCCGGCCGCAGCAGGCGTCGGCGAGCATCATACCGCCCGCCCCGAAATAATGTCGGAGCCCGGCGATATCCGCCTCGGTCCACCGGAAATCGTGGTGACCGGTCATGTAGAGCAGGGGATAGCCCATGGCCTTTGGGTCGGCTGGGCGGACACTGACCTTTTTGAACTTGATGGTCAACGTTGAGTTTTCGCGCACGTGCTTCAAAAGATTGTGGACGGCCGAGGGATCCGGGTCCCAGTCGCCGTCGTGTACGACCTGGGCGAAGACAAAGTCGTCGCGACTGGGAGCATCGGCCTCGTGATAGACCTTGGTGCTGCTGAGGAACCGGCCGAGCTGATAGCTTCCCAGGAGATAGGTCACGTAGTTGGCGCCGATCTGCCGCGCCTGGTCGATGACGACCCGGAGACCGCGGGGGTGGTCATGTCCGTCCCATCCGCAGGTCAGGTCGGCTGGTGAGTAGACGACGGCGGTCCGGCATCCGATGCTGATGCCTTCCAGGCAGGGCTCGCCCTCGTATCGAGAGCCATCGGCCTTCTGGTAGCGAAATGCGCCCAGCTTGTAATAGGAAGAGAAGACGGGGTCGTCTGGGGTGAGCTTGCGCAGGGGACGATCGGGGAGGATCGCTGCCATCGCGGCTCGGAACGACGTGTCGAAGTCCTTCCAACCGCAACAGGCATCGCCGATGATCATGCCTCCGTCGAGAATGTAGCGAGCCAGGCGCGAGCGTATGTCCTCGCTGATCGCGAAGGAATTGTGTCCGGCGAAGAGCAGGGCGGGTAGTTCGCGGGGGTCGAAGGAGAAATGTTCGAAGTCGGCCTCGGCCTTGCCGTAGTGGATACCCAGCTTCTGGTTGGTCCAGGAGAGCAGGCTATCGAGGTCGGACGGGTCGGTCATCCAGTCTCGGTATTGAACCCGAGAGTCGCCCCGGCGGACGTATCGGATCGGCCCCAGGGCCATTTTTCCGATCAGGGAGGGCGGAGCGGGGGGACGTTTCTTTTCCGTCCGACGCAAGGGAGTCGCGGGCAGAGGAAGTGGAGGGAACGACTCGCCGCCGGTTCGGCTCTGCGGACGCGCCCGAGGCGGCGGACCGCAATCGACCGGACCCGACCCTTCCTGGCCCATCCCCAGTGAGGGAACGAACAGGCCTGAGCCCAGGGCGCCGGCGGCGGACCAGTAGGCCAGGCTCGCCTGCCGAACAAACTCCCGCCGCGACTGTGCACCTCGAAACGAGTGCCATGCCGCCGCCATCGTCATGTCCTTCGAAGTACGTGCGCCTTCGCTCGAAATCGTCTTCGACTCGAAGCTCTGGACCATCGCGCCTACCTGGCGCGAATCCGACCCGGCTGATACGGGCACGACCCGAATAGACTTTACTCTACCCACTATCCTTTATACTGAATAGAGGGAGGCGTTTTCAGGAGCGCTTTGTCCGGGAATCCGGCCCGTGTCGATCTTCCGGCCAACGCTTCGACCTCGTGCTCCCTCTCTTTCCTCACCACCAGCCGCCCACGATCGAGAGGGACGACGATGCCTGGCCACTCCGGCAAGCCCCTGGCCTGGTTCCTGACCGCGACGATTATCTACCTCTCCTTCTCGCAGTGCGTCGGGGGTCAGGAGCCGCCGGCTCTCAATCCCTTCCACTCTCGCGACGAGTCGCCTCGCCCGCGCGAGGACGCTCAGCCCGGTTACCTCGGGCTTTCCGATGGTCGTGTTCGGACCGGAGAGCTCTTCCTGACACGCGAGGCCCGTCTCAAGATTTTTGACGAGGCGCGGCAGAAGCATCGTGAGATCCCCTGGAATGTGATCCAGCGGATCGATTGTACGGTTCTGAAGGAGTGGGACGAACCGGAATGGCGCTTCCGGGAAAATGCCAGTGATGAAAAGGTTCTGACTGGACGCACTTACCCGGTTCGCGAATACAGCCATCAGATCACCCTCCGCAACGGTCAGACGATTCGCGGCCCGCTTTCGGCGATTGTCTACGTGCAGGAAAATCCCGATCGCGACCCAGTCCGGTACTTGCTCCACAAGCGAGACAAGGGGGAGCCGGGAACCACTCTCAAGGCGATGGTGTATGTCCGATCGATTCACCTTGGTGAAAAGGCTCTCGAAGAGGGGAAGCGACTCGAGGCCGAGAAGACCGGGCGATCGTCCGGCGCGAAACCGTCTTCCGCTCGCAAGAGCCAGCCGAAATGAGCACGGAAACGATGAGTCTCCGTGCTCCCGATTTGACGAGGCGAGGGCGATCTGAGATCCTTACCGGTGGGGACGATCATCGGAGACGGCCAGGACGTTGATCCGCCGAGGGCCGCCGGGGTTTGACCCAGAGGACGCCGTGGTCCATCTCACGCTCGAACAGGGACACAGTCTGCTGACGATGGTGGTGGTCGCCGTGGTCGCGGTCGGCCTGGCCCGGGTGTTCTATCGACACATCCTCGGGCAGGTTCTGCCGAGACGATGGCGTCTCCTTCTGGGCCTTCGGGTCGCCGCCATCCTTCTGGTGGTCCTGCTCCTCTTCCGGCCCGTCCTGAGCCTGGAGCGAGACGAACTCCGGCGCAGGGTGCTCGTCCTGGCGATCGACAACTCGGCATCGATGTCGGTGGCCGACGACGCGACCGGAACCAGCCGGTTCGACCAGGCAAGGACCCGGGCCCTCGACTGGTCTGCGCGGTTAGGGCGCGATTTCGACCTGCGCGTGCTCCCGTTCGCCGACCAGGCCGCCGTCCTCGAACAGCCGGGCGGCCTGGCGGCGTTGAAGCCGACCGGCGAGTCGACATCGTTGACCCGAGCCCTGAGCGCAGCCGCGCGGGTGGCTCCCCGGAGCGAGATCGCAGCGGTCGTGCTCTTCTCGGACGGAATTCAGACCGCCGCCGGCGACCCGGTCGCCCTGGCCCGCAAGCTCGGCCTCGTCGTTCAGACGGTTGGGGTGGGCAACAGCCTGAAAAACAGCCCTTCTTATCGCGATGTGCGCCTGGCCGACCTGGAGTGTCCCGAGCGATTGCCCGTGAACAATCGCGCTCGAATCACCGCCCATCTCGGGCAGACCGGCCTGGCTGGCGAGGTGGTCAAAGCCTTGCTCGAACAGGACGGAAAGATCGTGGACCAGGCCGAGGTGGTCCTCCGCGACGGCGCAGCACCCCAGGAAGTCTCGTTTCAGTTCGTGCCGACGGTCAAGGGACGCCACACCTATACCGTTCGCGTTCCCCCGGTTCCCGACGAGCGGATTCCCCGCAACAACGAGCGATCGGCCGTGGTTCAGGTCGTGGAGAGCAAGATACGGGTCCTTTACCTGGAAGGGACCCTCCGGGCGGAATACGGCGCCCTGGTTCAGCGGTTTTTCTCCAAGGATCCCGACCTCGAATTCTGCTCGCTTGTCCAGTCTCGACCCAACCTTTTCGTGCAGCGAACCAACATCTCCGGGCTTCAGCTAACCGGTCTGCCCACCGATCCGGCGACGCTCGAGAAATTCGACGTGATCCTCCTGGGTGACCTGGACAGCACCTACTGGAAGTCCCAGGCGATGGATCTGATGATCAAGCGAGTACATGAGGGCGCTGGATTGCTCGCGATCGGTGGTTATCACAGCCTGGGGCCTGGAGGTTACGGCGCGACCGCGTTGCAGGGCGTCCTGCCGGTCGTGATGGGAGGGCGTGATGTCGGGCAGATGACCGATCCGTTTCTGCCCGTGCTCACCGCCGAGGGCCGCGTTCATCCGATCTTCGCCAACATCGACAAGTTCTTCCCGTCTCCGACGACTCCGCCCCAGTTGGGCGGCTTGCCCCCGCTCGACGGTTGCGTGCGGGTGCGGGGCGCCCGGCCAGGAGCCCAGGTTCTGGCGGTGCATCTTGAGAAGGGCGGGTCGATGCCCGTACTGGCCGTCGGCCCGGCGGGCAAGGGGCGCACGGCCGTCTTCACCGGTGATACCACCCGCAACTGGCAACAGGTCCCCCACGCTCTCGACCAGGAATCCCCGTTCCTCCGCTTCTGGGGCCAGATGATCCGATGGCTGGCGAACCGGACCGACGCCATGAAGGTCGAGGGTGGTATCGTCGTCCGGACCGACAAGGGATATTACGAGCCCGACGAGCCGATCACGGTCGTCGCCGCGGTTCGCGACCCTGACGGCGAGGGGACCGATCAGGCGACGGTTGAGGCCCGGATTCAGACTCCGCAGGGCACCAGTGAGACACTTGCTCTTTCCGCGATCGCAGGATCGGCGGGCCATTACGAGGGGACCCTGGAACCAGGCCGCCCAGGCATCTATGAGATCCGGGTCAGCGCGCGACTCAAAGGGGCTCTCCTTCACTCCGATCCGACGACCGCTGAGGTTGGCAAGCCCAACCTCGAGTTCGACCGGCTCGACCTGGACGACGGAATGCTGACCCGGATCGCCAACGCAACCGGCGGGCGATACCGGCACATCCACTCCGCCGACGATCTGATCGCGGAACTCGACCGCAAGGAGCAACGCCGGCATCTCTCGCTGGAGCAACCGCTCTACGATCCCCGGCTCTTCTGGATTCTCTTTGTCGCTCTGCTGAC
>DAIDJI010000446.1 GCA_027451455.1 Planctomycetales bacterium
TAGCTCCGCCCCCGGAAAAACGAGCCGTCGAACGCTGCGAGAATCCCCACTCGCTGATCCTCGCTCCCCGTACGCAGGGCGTCGAGAATCGGACCGAGAAGCACCTCACGCTCAAATCGCTCTCGCGCCAGAAGAATTCCCGGACGCATCGCGCCGGGTAACTCGCCTATGTTCTTCTGAAGACTCACACCGCCGCCAAGATTCTCGTCCATCAGAATATAAAGATTCTCAGACAAAGCCCGACGGATGACCGGGACGTCGGCGGCCGACATCCGATCGATAAACGTGCCGACAATTCTTTTGCAGACTTGAAAATCCAGACTTCGATAAAACCACTGGCGGAGAGTTCGGACGGCCTGCAACCTGGTGAGGAGATCAGGATCGCCAATGAGTGTGAAAAAAGGCTCACGTAATGGGGCGTTCTCATCCATTCCGTGGAACTGATAGGCGAAGATCCGGGCAGCGCCGCGACGGATGGCGGGATCGGGCGAGCGGAGAGCCTGGGCGATTTCTTCGTGGCCGATACCGCGGTTGCCCAGATGTCGGAGGGCCCAGGCCGAGGCTCGCCAGACGATCTTGCTGGGATCGCCCAGGCGTTTGACCAGCCGATCGACGGGCCCGGGATCGCCGAGTCGTCCCAGGCAGGCGGCGGCCGAGGCGCGGACGAGGGGCTCGGGATGGTCGAGCATCGAGCCGATCGTCTGGGCGTACCGGGCGCGCTCGGCCTCGGGGATTTCCCAGAGATTCTCGAGATTTTCCAGGTTTTCGAGGGTCGAAAAAGTCCCGTGGAGTCTCGCTGGGTCCAGGTTGCGGTTGCCCCAGCCCTGGAGCGGAGCCCCTGGGCGCGGGAAGGCTTCCGAGAGGGCCATCACGGCATATCGGGTCTCTCGCATCGGCGTGCGGAAGTTCTCGTGAGTCGTGGTCTGGATCCATCCGCCGAAATCCTGCTGCTGCGACATGATGTATCGTAGGGCCTTCGAGACGGCCGGGTGATCGCGAGGGAGTCCGATTCGCAGGAGAGTCCAGGCGAGCTGGCCTGTCGTGTAGAGAGCGCTCGGGCCGGGTCCGGAGTCGACCTGGTTCCAGCCGCCGTCCTCGTTTTGCAGGGCGATCAGGGCGCCGGTCTCGCGTCGGATCTTGGCGGCGAACGTCTTCGGATCGATCAACCACCAGGCATACAGTCGGTTGATCCGATCCTGGAGCGATTCGGAGCGTCGATCGGCGGCGCGCTCGCCGAGGATGCCGGCGATCCGGTCAGCGGCTCGGGCGTAGTCGTCGCGACCGGTCCGACGTGCGAGTCTTCGGAGGACCTCGCGATCGCGCCAGGCGAACTCGAACTTGCTATCGAGCGGGATCACGCCGTTGTGCTCGTCGTCGGGAAGGGTCGTCCGTTGTTCCCAGGCTGCTTTCAGGAAGGGCCCGAACCGCTCTGTGGTGTGGGTTGGCTGGCCCGAGACGCGGTCCTCAAAATCGAGGAGGAGGCCCCCTTGCAGCCCCTGCGACTGAAGCGGGATCGCGATGAACCGTTGCCAGTACAAACCGGCTTCGCCGTAGAGCGGGGTCACCGAGTTTGCGAGTCGATCCACCAGGTACTGCATCGCGGCCTTCGACCGGATCGGATAGCCGTTCCGGTGGGCGACAAGGTTCGCCTCCGTCGAAAAGCTCGACGCGTGGCAGGCCGTGCATCGGGTCGCGGTTTCGTGGAGGTTCCTCGATCGGACAAATCGGTTCCCCTCGCGTGGGATCTGTGCGAACCAGGCATCGCCGGCGTTGAGGATGTAGTGCATTCCGGCCTCGACCGCCTGCGAGGGGTCGTTGTACGGCGGGACCGGAAGCGATCGAGTCCGGAGGATATAATGGGGATGGTTGGCGTTGACCTCGACGAAATAGGTCCCGCGATCGAGAACCCGGCTCAGATGCTTCGAGTACCGGACACGCTCGCGGTCGTGGACGATCTCCATCGGATCCTTGCCGCGGGTGTAGGGCTCGGGGCGGTCGGTCCTGGGATCGAGCCGGAAGACCCGGAGATTCGCCGAGACGTCGCGATCGAGCAGGTCGATCTGGAAGTAGACCAGGATTGGCTCCTTCTTCTCGACCTCGAACCGGAACCAGTCGAGTCCGCGCTGACCTTCGTCGCGGTTCTCGAGGTAATCGACCTCGTCGGCCGTTCCGTGGACGTCGCGTCCGAGGACCAGGCGATTCGCGGTCGACCACGAGTCATTCGGCTCGGCCTCGATTGCCGGCTGGTCGTCGGCCTTGAGGGGGATTTCCGCCCATTCGACGCGGAGGGTCAGTTCAAGGGTGTTGCGACCATTCGATCGCGAGAGCCGAAGAGCCGCCGATCCATCGCACGCCGGTCGATAGGGCAGATAGAAATCGGGATCGCCGCCGTGCAATTCCTTCGCGAACCGATCCGCGCCGGCGGCTTCCAGCTCGACGCGGATGCGATCTCCGGTTGCGGCGGGTTGTCCGACGATCGCGACCAGGAGCCGGTAAGTCCGGCCGGCGTGGAGTTCGCCGAGCGTCATCGCCCTTGATTCGCCCGGCTTCAACGATCGGTCGTCGGCCGTGGCGACGATCGGCAACCCGATCGTGAGGAGGAAGAAGGCGGCACTTTTGCGGAAGGTCGACATGTAGGCTGGCTCCCTGGGCGTTCGACTTCATTGTATCGGCGTATCGGCGGCCACGCCCTCCTCGAAATGGGGATGCCTCTTTCCGGGTCGCTAGAATAGTCCTTTCGCTCTCGGAGAGAGGGAATCGCATGCTCCGCCTCGGTCTCTGCTGTGTCTTCCGCGATCAGCCGATCAAGTTTCGAAACACGACGGCCGCCGCCGTCGGACGGCTCGATCGCTCGGCCGGGCTTCGAAAGTTGAATGAGCTCGTCCTCGCCAACGCCGAGGCCCTTTTTGAAGCCCTCTCGTACTGCGCCGGGGTCGGCATCGGCTGCTTCCGCGTGAACAGCCAGATCCTCCCCTTGAGGACGCATCCCCAGCACGGTTACTCGGTCGTTGATCTTCCCGACGGCGACGAGGTCATCCGTCGGTTCGAGCGGTGCAGGTCGTTTGCCTCACAGAACAGCGTTCGAACCTGCTTCCATCCCGACCAGTTCGTGGTGCTGAACTCTCGGCGTCCTGAGGTGGTCGACGCCTCGATCCGCGAGCTGGAGTACCAGGCCGAGGTCGCTGAGTGGATCGGTGCCGACGTCCTGAACATTCACGCCGGCGGCTCATTCGGCGACAAGCCCGAGGCACTCGCCGCGTTTGCAAGGAATCTCGACCGGCTCTCGTCCGCGGCAAGGTCGCGGCTGACGGTCGAAAACGACGACACGACTTACACGCCGTCGGATCTGCTCCCACTCTGCGAGGCGACCGGCCTGCCGCTCGTCTACGACGTGCATCATCATCGATGCCTGCCCGACGGCCTTGACATCGAGGAGGCGACGCGTCGAGCCCTGGCGACCTGGAACCGCGAGCCGATGTTCCACGTCTCCAGCCCAATCGAGGGGTGGGACGGACCTCGACCACTTCGACATCATGACTTTATCGACCCGACCGACTTCCCCGAATCCTGGAAGTCCCTCAACCTCACTGTCGAGGTCGAGGCCAAGGCGAAGGAGGTCGCGGTCCTGAAGCTGCTCTCGGATCTGGAAAGGAGCGTCACTCCGGAAGCTCGCGTCCGGCCGTCTCGGGCATGAACCAGAGGATGACCAGCCCGAACCAGAAGAGGCACGAGATCAACGCGGCGGCCTGCGGCATCCCTCCGAGGACCTCGTAAAGCGTCCCGCGGATCACCATGATGATCGCGCTGAGGACTCGTCCCAGGTTGAAGCAAACGCTGGCGCCTGTCGCTCGGAGACGTCTCGGGAACAGCTCAGGAAAGTAGATCGCGTATCCGGCGTGCATGCCGAGTACGAAGAAGGCCATCAAGGAGAGCAGGGCCAGTGTCGTTGCGTAGCCGAAGCCGCCGAGATAGGTGAGCGGTGCGAGGATGCCGGCACCGACGTGATACAAGGCGAAGGCGCCCCGACGTCCGAGCCGATTGGCGAGCGGCGCGAAGCTTAGTAGCCCGAGCGCACCGCCGGTGAAGTTCATCAGCAGATAGGCCTTGCTGCCGGCCGATTGCGCCAATCGATCGTCGGCGTGTGACGCCCCAGCCGCGTAGGCGGCCCTGGCCAGTTCGGGTCCCCAGGCAAAGATGCCCCAGTACGTTCCCAGCCCGACCGCCGCCAGGCCGAGCCCGAGCAGTGCCCGAGAACGCCAGGTCGGATCTCGGAGGAGTTCGGAGGGACCTCCTCGGGTTTCGGTCGACTCGGCCCTCGAGCTGGTTCGCTCCGGCTCGCGCAGGCTCATCCGAATCCAGAGGACCAGCAGCGCCGGTAAGAGACCAACGAGGAACCCGACACGCCACGAATCAGCCCGCCCGACGAAGACGAGATCCGTCACCGCGGCGAGGCCGACCCCGATCACACTTGAGGCGTGAAAAATCCCCGATGCCGCTGCGCGGGCTCGGGTCGGGAAGGTCTCCGCGACGAGGGCCGCCGCGACCGCCCACTCCCCACCGGTCCCGAGCGCGACCAGGAACCGTAGTGCATGAACCTGCCAGACCTCCTGAACAAAGTACGTCAGTGCTGAGAAGACCGAGTAAACCAGGATCGTCGCCGACATAATCCTCAGTCGTCCGAAGCGATCCCCCAGGTGGCCGAAGACCAGGCCGCCGAGTGCACCGCCGAGGAGGAATGCAGCGAAGCCGATGTTCGCCTGAAAGTCGACTGCGGTCTTGCTCCCGGTCAGCTCGGTGAGCATCGGCGTCTTGAAGATCGTGAAGAGTTGACCCTCGTAGACGTCGAAGACCCAGCCCGCCGAGGCGACGGCCAGGAAGATCCAGTGGCTCGCGGTCAGGCCCTCGTACCATCGGGGAGGGCGTCCGGAGGGCTCCATCGTCAGTCCTTTCCACTTCGCGGAATCATCGGTCCGACGCCATCTCTGCCGGCTGAGGCCGGAGCGCGGAGTGCCGTCGCGAGTAGCCAAAAAAGATCACCAGGCCCAGCACCAGCCAGANGAAGAGCCGCCCCCAGTTCTCGGGACCGAGGAAGAACATCATCGC
>DAIDJI010000447.1 GCA_027451455.1 Planctomycetales bacterium
CGCGCCTCGGCCCATCCATCCCCCTGACCCCTCGGCCGATCCGAGGGCCCGACGACCCTCAACACGGACCTGACCCGCAGAACGAGCAAGGGAGCCGCAGAGAGAGATGGCAGGACATTCGCACTCGGCCAACATCGCGCATCGCAAGGGACTGGTCGACGCCAAGCGCGGGAAGCTCTTCACCAAACTCTGCCGGGCGATCTACGTCGCGGCGCGCACCGGCGGCGGCGACCCCGCGGCCAACATGAGGCTCCGCTACGCGATCGACAAGGCCCGGTCGTTCAGCGTCCCCAAGGACAACATCGAGCGCTCCGTCAAGCGAGCCACCGGCGAACTCGGCGCGGAGAACTTCGAGGAGGTTGTCTACGAGGGCTACGGGCCCGGCGGCGTTGCCGTACTTTGCGAGGCTCTCACCGACAACCGGAATCGCACCGCCGGCGAGCTCCGCCGCCTCTTTGAGGCCGCCGGCGGCAACCTCGGCGCCAGCGGGTGCGTCAGCTATCTCTTCAACTTCAAGGGCCTCTTTATCGTCGATCCGAAGCACGTCGAGGAAGACCGCCTGATGGAGGTTGCCATTGAGGCCGGTGCCGACGACGTCGAGCTGGTCGAAGGCAATTTCGAGGTCACCTGCGACCCCAAAATCTTCGAGGCCGTCCGCAAGGCCCTTGAGGACGCCAAGATTCCCACCGAAACCGCGGAAACCAGCTACATCCCCACCACCTCCGTCGACCTCGACCTCGAGAACGCGAAGAAAATGATCAAGCTTCGCGACCAGCTGGACGAGAACGACGACGTCCAGAATGTCTACGCGAACGACAACATCCCCGAAGAGGCGATGGCCTGATTCTTTTTTTTCGTCCTTGAGTCCTGGAGTCCCTGCTCCTCTCTCGCGAACACGGCTCCAATAAGGGCGAGCTTACCGAAACGAACGGAAGCCGCCAGGGCGGAGTAGTGGCTCGGCCTAGGGACTCAAGGGACAGGGACTCCAGGACTCAAGGACCCATAGAGATGGCATTCGTCAAGTCGGAGCGGCTGCGCCGGCTGCCTCCCTACCTGTTCGCCGAGATTGACCGGAAGAAGAAGGCCGCGATTGCTGCCGGACGCGACGTGATCAACCTGGGCGTTGGCGATCCCGACCGCCCGACGCCGGAGCCGATCATCCGGAGCCTCCAGCATCATGTGGAGAATCCCGCGTTCCACCAGTATGCTCTCGATCAGGGGGCGCCGGAATTAAGGCGGTCGATCGCGGCGTTCTGCAAGGCTCGCTACGGACTCGATCTCGACCCGGAGAGCGAAATCCTTCCGCTGATCGGCTCAAAGGAGGGGATCGCGCACCTCCCGCTGGCCGTCCTGAATCCTGGCGACATCAGCCTGGTGCCCGACCCCTGCTATCCGGTCTACCGGTCGAGTAGCATGTTCGCCGGCGCCGATGTCTACAGCATGCCGCTGGAGCCTCACCTGGGCTTTCGCCCCGACCTCGACGCGATCCCGGGAGACGTCTACGCCCGCGCTCGTTTGATGTTTCTCAATTACCCCAACAACCCAACCGGTGCCACCGTCGACCAACCGTTTTTCGAGCGGATCGTCGAACTGGCGCAGGCGCACGACCTGGTGATCGCCCAGGACGCGGCCTACAACGAAATGTATTTCGACAATCCACCGCCGAGCCTGCTTCAGGTCGAGGGGGCGAAAAATCTGGCGATCGAGTTCCACAGCCTTTCCAAGACGTTCAACATGACCGGCTGGCGGGTCGGGTTCGCGATTGGCGGAGCGCCCCTGATCGCGGCGCTCGGTCAGCTTAAGGCCAACGTGGATTCGGGCATCTTCACCGCGATCCAGTTTGCCGCCAAGACCGCGCTGGACCAGTACCAAGAGCTGACTCCGCCGATTCGGGCACTCTACCGGGAACGTCGCAACGCCTTCGTCTCAGCGCTCGGGAAGATCGGCTGGCAGGTTGCCCCGGCTGAGGCGACGTTTTACGTCTGGATTCCCTGCCCCTCGGGCTACAGCTCGACCGATCTCTGCACTCGCCTGCTTGAGGAGGCCGACGTGGTGACGACGCCGGGTATCGGCTTCGGCAAGTCGGCTGAAGGCTACATCCGGGCCGCCCTCACCGTCGAGACACCGAGGCTGCTCGAGGCCGTTGATCGGATCGGAAAACTGAAACTCTGACCGAGGGACGAAAGGGATGGCCTCGACGGCCCTGATCGGGCTGGGGAGCAATCTGGGAAACCGCCGGGCCTGGCTCGAAGGAGCGATCACCGCCCTGGATGCCAGTCCCGGTGTCCACGTCGTCCGGGTGAGCTCGTTCCGGGAGACCGAGCCCGTCGGCGGCCCCGCCGGTCAGGGTCCCTACCTCAACGCGGCCGTGGCCGTCGAGACTACGCTGGACCCAGCGGGACTCCACAGGACATTACAGACGATCGAAAAGGGTGCCGGCCGCACGCGATCCGTCCGATGGGGCGAGCGCACCCTCGACCTCGACCTGCTCCTCTTCGACGACCGGATCATCGAGACCGAAGATCTGATTGTACCTCATCCAAGAATGAACGAACGAATATTTGTCATGGAGCCGCTCGCGGAGATCGCTCCCGAGGCGATCGAGCCGAGGACGGGCCGATCGGTCTCGGAAATCCTGAGCCAACTGGTCGGGGACAGACCGACCGGATAATGGGTCCCTTGTCCATTGGGCATCGGGCCTTTATCATTCGTTCGCAGTCCCGCGCAGGCGGGGAAGGCTCCAGACCAGATCCAAACTCATGGCAGGACGTCCCGGCGATGGCCTCGAAGAAAGCAGCCGCAAAGGCGAAGGCCGATGATTCGGGGATCCTGGTTGTCGCTCGCAACCGCCGGGCACGCCACGACTTCGACCTCCTGGAGAGGGTCGAGGCGGGGCTGGTGCTGACGGGCACCGAGGTCAAAAGCCTGCGCAACGGAAAGGCGAACCTGGAAGACGCCTACGCTGAGGTGGACAAGGGAGAAATCTGGCTGCTCGGCTGCGATATTCCCGAGTATGTCCAGGCGAATCGGATGAACCACGTCCCGAAGCGGCCGAGGAAGCTGCTGCTCCACCGCCGAGAGATCGGCAAGCTGGAGTCTCGGACGAACGAGAAGGGGATCACGATCGTCCCGGTCTCCCTCTACTTCAAAAAGGGGATCGCCAAGGTCGAGATCTGCCTGGCGCGCGGCCGCAAGACCTACGACAAGCGCGAGGCGATCAAGAAGCAAGAGGCGAAGCGCGACATGGACCGGGCGCTCCGCCGGCGTTGAGGATTGTTGGCCCTCATCGACGGACCGACTTGACCGGATGAACCAGGAGCGAATAATGTCAAGTGGACGGGGGATGTCAGTCCACCGTTCCCGTGCCTCGAAGGGGGCGAACCAGGATCGACCGGATGTCCGAGGTGACAGGTGGCGTGCCGAGGTTGGTCAGCAGGCCTCGTTAAAAGCCGACTAAAACCATAACTGCCAACAACACTGTTGGTCTCCGTCTCGCTGCCTGAACAGCAGCAACGGCCTCGCGACGTGCCTTCTCCCGAGAGGTACGGCCGGGGACGCCAATTCGGGATCGATCGAGCCTAACCTCCGACTGCTGCTCGATCTAAACTCATAGTTGGATAAGCCGAAAGGGACCCTGCCGACCGGGGCCCCTAGGCCGACAATCAAAAGATCGGCTACGCACGTAGAGGCCGTCATCAGAGCTTCTCGGGACGCGGGTGCAATTCCCGCCGCCTCCACTCCGCCGCAAACTGTTAACTGGTGACAGTTTGCGACAACAGACGACGCAAGCCCCGGCCCCGCCGGGGCTTGTTCGTTTTCCGGGGTGCCGTCGGAATCGCCGTCGTTGCCATCCGCCGCCAGGCGGTGTCTCGCGGCGCCGCCCGGAATGCAGACATAGTGCAGACGATCAACGCCCGCTGATGCGAAAGGGGACGGCAGGTTCCCCAGGGCCTCCGCCCGGTCCTTCATCCCGATATGGGTGTATTTCGCGGTCTGGCGGATGTCGGCGTGCCGGGCGAGCTCCTTCGCCTCCATGATCGACGCCCCCGAGCGGACCAGCCCCGTGATGTGGCTGTGCCGGCCGGCGGCGTGGAAGTCGGCGATGCCGTCGGGCGTCTCGTAGGGGATGCCGACCCGCTCCAGGTCCTTCTTCACCATGAGCCAGGTCTTCTTCCGCTCGATGCGGGGGAAGAGGAGGTCGTCCGGGCCGAGGTCCCGCACCCATTCACGCACCAGGGCGACGAGCTCCGGGTGCAGGGGCAGGACGTCCTTGCGGCGGTGTTTCGAGCACGCGGCCTCGACCGTGACCGTCGGCTGGGGGTCGTCGAGCCGGAAGGAGCGGCGGGTGAGGCTGCCGATCTCCTGGCGGCGAAGTCCCGTGAAGAAGCTCACCAGGTAGGCGCGCGCCCGCAACTCCCCGTCGTAGCCCTGGACCTCCACGCCGCTCGACCGGGCCGACTCCACCAGCCGGGACACCTCCTCCGTCGCGAGCGCACGCCGCTTGTGCCGGACGTCCGTCTCGCTGTTGAGCCGCTCCATGCCGGCCAGCGGGTTCGAGGGCAGCCGCTTGGTCGCCACCAGCCACTTGCCGAAGGCGTCGGCCGCCTGCAGGTAGTGGTTGTAGGTGCGGGCCCCCATGTCCTCCGCGTCGCGGACGGCGTTCAGCCATTCCACCACCTTCTCGCCGTCCATCTCGGCGAGCGTGCGGAAGCCGCAGCCTGCGACGACGCGGCGGACGCGGGTCATGGTGAGCTTGCGGTGCTTCGCCGTGTTGTTGGCGAGCGAGCGGTCGAAGGCGTCGAGATGCCCGTCGATCGGGGCCTGCTTGATGGCCAGGAGGCGCTCCTGGGCGGGGTCGATCATCCCCCGCTTGCGGAGCATCACCTCGTTCTCGAGCTTGGCGGCGAGCTGCTCGGTCAGGCCCTTGTCGGTGAAGCCCTTCGCGGTGACCCGCTTCCCCTCGTGGTCGAAATACTGGATGTAGTACGGGCGGTTCTTCTTCCCCTTGTCGCGGCTCAGCTTGAAGATCGAGGCCATCGGGTCGGCTCCAAAGAAGCGGGGACGGGCGACCGTCCCCTGATTATAAGTCCATTATAGATC
>DAIDJI010000448.1 GCA_027451455.1 Planctomycetales bacterium
GACGCCGCTTCGCTTGTCAGAATCGCACAATCCTGGTAATCTAGGGGAAAGGGCCACAGGAAAATGAACATTCAATTACCCCCACAAGTCGAAGATTCGATCAGGGCGGCCGTACATAGCGGTCATTTCTCTTCCGTGGAAGAGGCGATGACCGAGGCCGCCCGCCTGTTGCTCCGCGACCTGGACCGCAGGCCCATACCGGCCGCATCCTCGGCCGATGCCGATGTCGACACGCCCGACCCGCTCCTGGGCCTGATGCGTGAGGACACTGACCTGATGGACGAGATCGTCGCCGAAGCATACCGCCGCAGGCGGGAGGAAAAGCGGCGGGACATTCACCTTTGAACCGATCGATTCTGGATACGGATATCTTTTCCGAAATCATCAAGGGCGTGGATCCGACCGTCGCCGCCCGCGCAAAAACCTATCGCAGGGCATTCGGACACTACACGGTTGCCGCCGTCACCGTGATGGAGATCGTGCAAGGCTATCAACGGAAGCAGGCCATCCAGCAACTCCAGGCCTTCCTGACCGCCCTTCCATCGCAGGATGTGCTTTCCTTCGAAGAATCCGATGCGGAACTGGCCGGACGCATCGCCGGTGAACTGGAGCGAACCGGCAGGCCGATCGGTACAGCCGATTCCATGATCGCCGCAATCGCCTTGCAGCATGGCCTGGAACTGGTGACGGGCAACACCGCCCATTTCGAGCGTGTCCAACAGCTCGGCTATCCATTGGTGCTGGCCAACTGGCGAATCTGACGCAGTTGCATGATCTGTACGGAGCATTTTGCTCATGCCAAGTGCTCACCCGGTGTAACACCGATCCACGAACGGCCCCTGGAATCCGCCTTCCGCTCATTCACGCTACCGATCCGCCCGGCTCCGGTCTGCGAGGCCGCCCGGCGCGATCCCGACCGATCGGGGCCGGGCGGGGCGGACTTCGACGTCGCGGCTGGCCATTTTCGCGATCGCCGGGCGAGCGGTTGGGTCGGGGCCCCGCCCCGGGACAGCTTACCGACCCGGCCACTCGATGCGCCGTTTGCCCAATCCGGTCCTCCTGCTAGAATCGGGGGGATGGCTCGCATGGCGGGTCGCTCCACGGGCAACCCTCCCTTCTCGACGGCCGTGAGGTCCTGATGTCCGCGACCACGACGGTGCCCGTGACGATCTCATCCGAGGCTCAAGCCTTCCTCGACCGATCCGGTCAGGCCGAGGAACTGGAACGTATGATCGACCACGCCAGGCACGTCGTGACCGGTCTTGAGGCGATCGACGTCGTGCTCGACGAGGCCACCGAGGAGATGCCCTCGGGCGTCGTGATCTGGGCCCACCGCGACGAGGTCGGCCCGGAAAGCGACCTGACGCATCGCGACTGGATCGACTGGATGATCGCCACGTTCCCGCCTGAGGTCTGCCAGAACTTCACCCTGCTGTCCATCTATCACGACCATGGACGGTAGGGCGTTCCTCGACGTGGCCCGCGATCTGGCGGCTGGTCCAGGCGAGCCCCACTGGAGGTCGGGCGTCGGACGCGCTTATTATGCGCTGCTTCACGAAGTGCTCGACGCGTTGCGACGTTGGGGCTTCTCTCTCCCCGCTCGCGACAAGGTCCATTCCTTCGCCCGGCTCAAGCTGATCTATGCGACCGATCCCGACCTCAAGCGGATCGGCCTGACGCTCGAGGCCCTCGGCCGATTGCGGAACGCGGCCGACTATCAACTCTCGCCCCCGGGTCCCTTCGTCTCTACTCGCATCGCCCGTACGGCTCTGGCCGACGCCGAGGCGGCGATCCTGTCACTCGACGACCTTGATGCCGACCCAGGGCGCCGGGCCTCGGCCGTCGTCTCAATCCCTTCCTGAGCACTCCGACTCCGACGGAGATGGCTCGCAGATCTCATCCCAGGCCGCCCGAATCGCCCTTGTGCGCGCCGATCCCGCGGCTCGCTCGCTCGAGCCGTGTCCTCACCTGCGTGGAGATCGCAAGCGTCGGTCGCGTCTCCCGAGCTGGTCCGGCCGGACGTGCGATCCTGTCCCGAGACCTGACGAAAACATCCGACGGCCTGTGCTCCGTCGGGGTGGCAGGCTCGTCGGACGTCGGTCGACTTTTGCGGCATTCTCTCACCTCTTTGCCTCTCAGGGACGAAGGCCAGGGTCCTGGGCCGGGTCCGGTGGAAGCTGGTCCTCCTCTTCGTCGTCGCTGGCCGCTCATCCCTAACTTGCAGCCCCTGGCCCCTAACCCCCGGAGGTCTCGGCCGTTATCCTGGGGGTTTCGAGCAAGTCCCGATGATCGAGCGAGCCAGGAGACGAATCGAATGATTGCGATGCGACGGGCCCTCCTGCTGGGCCTGGTGATTGTGGCGATGGCAGCGACAGCGCGGGCAAAAGCGACCGAGGCAGGCTCCTCCGCCGCGTATTTCCCGACGCCGGAGGAGCGGGGCGGATGGCGGTCGCTGCTCCCGGCCTCGGGCGAGCCCAGCGCCTCGCAAAAGGCCCGGATTCTCGAGGTCGCCGGGGTCGACTGGGACCGGCTCAGGGCCGCATGGGACCACAATGCCAAGGCACCAGGGCAAACCGGGCTGCTGGTCATCCGGCGGGGATGGATCGTCGGCGAGTGGTATCGCGACGCCGACCACACCACGCCGTTCACGATCTTCTCCAGCTCCAAGTCGTACACGAGCCTGGCCTATGGGCTGATCCTTTCGGACTTCGGCAACGGCCCGCTCCCCAACGGCCGCTCGCTCTCGCTCGACACCCGGGTCTGCAACGCCGACTGGCTCCCCGAGTCGCTGCCGCTGCCCGACCCTCGGAAGTCGGAGATCACCGTCCGGCATTTACTGACCATGACCTCGGGCCTCGGCGAGCAGGACCCGCCGCGCGGCGATCACCCGTTCGAATGGGCCTTCGGACACGTGCCCGGCTCGCCGATGGCAACGCTCAAGGACCGACCCGGCGACCGGTTCCACTACAGCAACGCCGGGGTCGCACACCTGGCCCCGCTCTTCCACCGCGCGACCGGCGAGAACATCGAGACCTACCTGAGGCGCAGGGTGCTCGAACCGATCGGCGAGACCCAGATTCTCTGGGAGCTGCTGGGCGGACCGGCGACCGGCGACGACGCGATCGGTCCGTTCACGATGGCCTATAGCCGCATCCACGCCTCGGCGAGGCAGCACGCGAGATTCTGTTATCTGGCCCTGCACCGGGGCGAATGGGCCGGGACGCGGATCGTCCCCGCATCGTACTATGATTTTGCGTGGACGCCGATCGCGGCGAAGAAGGATTACGGCGGTCTCTGGTGGACGGCTCATCCGACGACGGAGGTCCCGCGCGACCTGGTCCGGACGATGGGCCGGGCCCAGAACAACGGCTACATCGTTCCGAGCCTCGACCTCGTCTTCGTCCGGGTCGGGACCGGCGAAAAGTATCCGGCGGGCTGGGAGAAGGACCTCGTCTTGAAGGTCGTGGCGGCGGTTCGATGACCGCCCGGCCCGGCGAAGGTCCGGCGACCGACCTCCTTATTCCTTGACGGAGGTGTCGGCCGACCATGCGACCTCGCCCCGCAAGGCTCATGACGCGATGGCCGATCTTCGTCCTCGCAATCCTCGTAAGCGATGCCGGGAACGCCTCGGCTCAAGACCACCTTGAACCAGAGCGTGGGAGCGTCCACGAAACAGAAGCCGGACTCAGGTCCGATCTAGGGCTCCATCAAGCCTTGTTGAAAGACGCCGCCTACCATTAGAGTCCGGGTCATCTGCGAGCCGTTTGGGCCGAAGTGGGTCGTCACGCTCGTCTGCGACGAGGGCGATCGACCCACCACGAAAGGAACCGGGGAGACGGTTCCTCCCCTCTTCCATTCTCTCCGAGATCTCCCCCTCATCTTCCACAGTTCGAGCGTGTCGGGTCGCGGCCTGGCTTGCCGAGGCGGCGAGGCGGCTAAAATGAGAGAGGGAACCGCATCCAGCGCGCTCCTTCAACCCGACGCCCGAGGAGATCTGATCGATGTCCGACCGACCAACACGCGTGCTGATCACCGGGGGGAGCCGCGGCCTCGGCCGGGCGATCGCCGAGCACCTGGCGGCCGAAGGGGTCTCGGTCGGGCTCGTCGCGCGCGACGCCGAGGCCCTCCGCGAGGCGACCGACGCCATCCGCGACGCCGGCGGGACCGCCTTCGCCGCCTCGGCCGACGTCCGCGACCGGGCCGCCCTCGAATCGGCCGTCAGCCGGCTCGTCGACCGGCTCGGCGGGATCGACGCCTTGGTCTGCGCCGCCGGACAGCTCCGGGGGATTGGGCCGATCGCGGCCCGAGAGCCCGGAGACTGGTGGGACGACGTCGAGATCGCGTTGAAGGGCGTCCACCAGGCGATTCGATCGAGCCTGCCGAGGCTCCGAGAATCGGGACGGGCGTCGATCTCGGTGCTGGTCGGACCCGGTCATGAGGGCCCCTTGCCCTTCGCCAGCGGATACGGATGCGCCCAGGCAGCGCTCGTCCGGCTGGTCGAATCGCTCGGCCAGGAGCTTCGATCCGAGGGCGTCCCCGTCTACGCGATCAACCCGGGGCTGGTGCCGACGGGCGTCGTCCGCGGCCTGATCGACACTCCAGAGGGCCGTCGCTGGCTCCCGCGCTTCAACGAGGTGTTTGCCGAGGGGAAGGAGGTCGACTCGACGTTCGCCGCCGGGATGGTCGCCTGGCTCATCGATCGCCGCCCCGCCGAACTGAACGGGCGCATCGTCACGGCCCTGCTCAATCCGGCCGTTCTCGAGACCCGGTTGGATGCGATCACCGAGGGAGATCGCCACGTTCTCCGGCTCCGATGACCAACCGGCCTGCCCTGCCCATTGACCGGCGTCCACCGCGAGAATTAAACTTTCGAGCGATGAGAACGCAGACCTTACAGGTTCTGCCAAAACGGGAACAGGCACCTAGCAGGTTCGGAGCCAGTCCCCGTTTTTGGTAGAGCTTCCCGGAAAACCCCGACGGACGACGAGGGTATTCATGAGCTACGGCGAGGAGGATGACGGCGGCGCCGAGGTCGAACTGGAAACGATGCACGGCCGAAGCTGGCCGTCAGTCACTCAGTTCTCAGTCTTCCTTGAG
>DAIDJI010000449.1 GCA_027451455.1 Planctomycetales bacterium
AGTGGCACGACGGCGCCGTCACCACCGCGCCCGGGTTCCGCGAAGCGTTCCGCCAGTTCGCCGAGGCGGGCTGGCAGGGGCTGCAGCATCCGGCGGAATTCGGCGGCCAGGGCCTGCCGAAGACCATCGCCGCGACGCGATCGGCGGCGTCGAAGTAGCGTTCCAGGGTCGTCGGTGCGAGGCTGAGCGCGGCCCCGAGGTTCTCGAAGTGGTCGCCTGGATCGTCCTCGGGTAGGTCGAGCCGATCGAGGTCGCCCTTCTCGATGTAGAGGAGGTCGCCGACGGTCCGGACGTACTCGCTGCGGGTCAACCGGCGGAGGACCGACGGCCCCGGGTCGCGGACCGATCGATCCGTCCCGGCGGCCATCGCCTCGGCGACCCAGGCGAGCAACGTCTTCCGATCCGAATCGGAGAGTGGCGTCTCGCCGTCATCGGGCGGCATTTCGTCGGCCTCGACCCGCCCCCGGACCCGCTTCCAGACCCCACGACGAGCCGCCGCGAGGGCAGGGTCGTCGGGCCCGCGAAGGCTCAGGCCGCCCTCCCTCTTCGATCCGCCGTGACATCCGACGCAGGTCCGGTCGAGGATCGGCCGGACCTCTCGGCGGTAGCGGCCCGGCAGGTCGTCGCCCCGGACCGCACCCGCGGCCGAAAGGAAGAGACCGCCCACCAGCAGCCAGGCCCGAATCCGTGCCGACGTCCACCACATCTTTGAATCCCGTTTCCACCCCATACTTTCCAGGCTAACATCCACGCTATCTCTCCGTGAAACCGGCGTCAACGGCGGAAGGGTGGGGAAACGGGAGAGGTTTTTTGAGGCATTCTCGAGATTCGTTGGAAAAATGCATCTGGCGGGGACGGTCCCCGGCATTATCAAATAGAGGAGGCGGCAAGACGCCCCCGAAGGAGCCCTCGTTCCATGGTCGAGACCCCGAGTGACGCGGCCTTGCTGGATCGGTTCGTCCACGCGCGCGAAGAGGCGGCGTTCGCGGCCCTGGTCCGCCGGCACAGTCCCCGGGTCGAACGGATCTGTCGACGGATTCTCCGGGACGAACACGAGATCGAGGACGTCCGCCAGGCCACGTTCCTGGTGCTCGCCCGCAAGGCCGGCGGGATCG
The DNA here is from genome assembly GCA_027451455.1 of Planctomycetales bacterium. Lineage (GTDB taxonomy): Bacteria > Planctomycetota > Planctomycetia > Isosphaerales > Isosphaeraceae > JAKAUH01. Next base: position 1,116 of record DAIDJI010000449.1, read on the forward strand.
ACTGGAGCGATTCCGTGATCCCCTGGATCGACGGTGTCGCCCGCCGGCTCGCCCTGCACGCCCGATCGGGAACGGCCCGCCGACGCGCCCGAGAGACCCCGGTCTCGACCCTCGCCGGCCCGTTTGACGGCCAGTTGCCCGAACGCTATCATCCGCACATGGAGCCATCGTCTGAAGTCGAGCGAAGAGATCTTCGAACGGCGATCGACGAGGCGCTGGGACAGCTCCCCGAGAAATACCGGGCGCCTGTGGTGCTCTGCGACCTGGAGGGGCAGACGCGGGAGGAGGCAGCGCGTCGGCTGGGGTGGCCGACCGGCTCGATGTCGAGGCGGCTGGATCGGGCCCGGTCGATGCTGCGCGATCGGCTGACGGTTCGGGGCGTCGCGATCGGTTTGATCGGCCTGGTTGCGATCGCCTCGATGATCCGGGTGGGCATCGATCGGTTTGACTCGTCGTCGAGGGTTCGGACGATCATGTCGGCTCTTGGTGATGGGAAGGATGGAGCGGTTGGATACGGATCGATCCTGGCCGCGGTCGCGAGGGGTGAGGTTGGGCCGTCGGGGCTTGAGAAGCTGAGGCCCGCCGCCCGTGCGGCGGCTGAGGCCGGACTTCGGCTCCAGGGTGCCCGAACGGACGCCTCGGGACTGCTCTGGGACCGGCTCGCCCACGAGATGACGGAGGCGGCCGCCGACCTCGAGCGGGCCTGCGACCTCTCGGATCGACCGTCGATGCTCGCCGCGGCCCAGCGGCTCGACGCCAGTTGTGTCCGCTGCCACTCCGCCTTTCGGAAGGAGGCAAGGCCCGCCCCCGATCGGGTCTCCTGGCGCCCGGTCCGTCGCCAACATGAGGCGCCGAGGCGGGTGATTCGCCACGATCCGATGACCGTTCGACCGGTGGTGGTCGCGGGCGGAGCCGATTGCCGGCCGTCGATCGGATCGAACAAAGGCATCGGGGCCGTCGTGATGATGCATGAGGCGGGGCTCCGTTGGTTTCTCCGTCCGCTCTTGCCCGAGGTCGGGGCCGGAGATCGACCTCGCGGACCGCGTGCCGGGCCGATCGCCACGTCGGTCTGATCGGGGATCTGGCCCGATTGAGGGCCTCCGACTAAAATGCCAGCGACGATCGATTCGATGCCGGGTGGATCGATTCATCCCGCCGCCGTCTCCTCCCTTGTGACTTCCTCGCCCCCGGGTAGGTGCGAATCCATGGCGACTGCCGTCCAGAAGAACTCCTCGCCCGCGAGTCCCGACCGGACCGACGGCCCGACCTCGATCGCCGATCGGATCGGCCGTGGTTTCGACGCGATTTATCGGTTCCTGGCCTCGGTGAAGCTGGCGGTTCTCAGCCTCTCCGCACTCGCGGGAACACTTGCCTACGCCACCTTCTTCGAGAAGTGGTACGGTACCGCGGCCGTCAATGAATACATCTACCGAGGCCCCGGTTTTGCCATTTTGCTCGGCTTTTTGGGGATCAACATCCTCTGCGCGGCGCTGATCCGATACCCCTGGAAGAAGCGTCAGACGGGGTTTGTCATCACCCATGCTGGGCTGATCACCATTTTGATCGGTTCGTACTACAGCGTTCGGACCTCGGACGAGGGACAGGTCGGGATGCTGGAAGGCGATGTCCGGAGTGAGCTGGTGCGGATGGATCACCCGGTCCTCCGGGTCTGGCAGGTGGACCCTCACACGCAGCAGTTCACTCGTGAATATCTTGTGCCGTTTCTGCCGGGCTCGTTCTCGTGGGGTCCGGGGCATCCGAGGCCCTCGGGTCTGGTCGGCCGGCTCAAGGCGCTCGTGCCGGGGCTCGGGTCGAACGCGACGGACGAGGTTTTGACAAGGGCGGACGATCCGTTTCGGATCGTGGCCAAGGAGTTTCTCGCGGCCTCGATCCCGGCGACCGAGCACGTCGAGTCGCCCAACGGGACGCCGATGGCCCGGATTCGGGTCCTGTTCAAGGCCCCTGGCATGCCCGAGGCCCGCGACGCCTTTCCGACGGACGAGAGTCAGTGGTTCCTTACGGATTCCCGCTTTTTCAAGGCCGTCCGCGAGCCGATGCGGGCGGCGCCGGCGGTGGTCAGCTTTTCGGCGGTTGATCATCCCGATCTGGTGAAAGACTTCCTCGAACCGCCGGCCGGGAATGGCCCCCGAGGCGTTGCGCGGTTCCGATACGAGGATTCGGCCGGCAAGCCCCGAGTTTACGACTGGCCGCTTGACGGTGAGGTGGGGAAGACGACCACCTTGCCGGGGAGCGACCTTGCCGTCACGCTCGCCGAGGTTCTCGACTTCCCGACCCAGGAGCGCGGGCTCGACCGGGTGATGGGTCCCGATCCTGTCCCCCTGGCCGTTTTCAAGATCCGGAAGGGGAAGGCCGAGGAGGTTACGCACATGGCGATGGCGAACCTGCCCCGGATGCCGAACGTGATCCCACCGAGCGAGAAGGATGCGAAGCCGCCCGCGCCGCTGGCCCTGATCCACTACATCGTCCGACCTTCGATCGATCCCAAGACCAACGGCCGATTCGGTGAGATCGACGTGCTGGCTGGCCCCGATCAGAGGCTGTATTACCGGATCTTCGGCCGGGCGAAGGAGGGCGGGCTCGGCGAGTTGAGGGCGGCCGGTCCGCTGAAGAAGGGTGAACCGATCGTCGCCTTCGGCGGAACGCCCAACATGCCGATGACGATCAGCTTCGCCGTCCCTGAGTATCTGCCATCGGGTACCGAGCGCGAGGTCTGCCAGCCGGTCGAGCTGCCCGCGGGCAAGATGGACCAGGGGATCGCCGCCTGCCGGGTCGAAATGACCGTCGGCGACGAGACCAGGGAGATCTGGCTCCGCCGGTCGACGGGCCTCGACCAGCCCAGGCCCGAGTTCGTCACCTTCAAGGGCGGCCCCTATGCCCTGGCCTTCGACGCCGACCGCAAGCCGCTGGGCTTCGAGCTGAAACTGAAGGACTTCGAGGTCGGCTTCGAGCCCGGGACCCAGCAGCCGACGAAGTTCGAGAGCAAGGTCCTTCTGACCGACAAGGCCGCGGGCCTTCACGATGAGGAACATCTCATCGAGATGAACCACCCGATGGACCACAACGGTTACACCTTTTATCAAATGAGATATCAACCCGACATCGATCCCCAGTCGGGCCGATCGACGGGCCGGTTCCAGTCGGTTTTCCAGGTCGCCACCAACCCGGGACGTCCGATTATTTACCTCGGCTGCCTGCTGGTGGTCATGGGTACATTTGTTCAGTTTTACATGAGAGCGGGAGTCTTTACCGACGGCGGCAAGAAGGAGCGGGAGCGGTCTGCGGTCCGCTCGGCCTCCGAGGTCGTCGAGGGTTCCCGCAAGCCGGCCGAGCCGGCTGAACAGCTCTGATCCCGAAGAGGACGAGCGGCGGCCGACCTGGCCCCCGGAGGATTGCCGATGCGACGCTTTGCCACTCCGATCAGCCGACTGGCTCTGGCCCTCGCGATGGCCACGGGCCTTGCGGCCCGCGCCGACGAGACTGCCGAGACGCTGGGGATCGGCCGCGCTTATGAGCGGATCGGCGAGGTCCCCGTGATGCACCAGGGGCGGATCAAGCCGTTCGACACGGTCGCCCGCGAGGAGGTCAAGCAGATCTTCGGCCGGGAGACCATCAAACTCCGCGATCCCCGCGACGAGGTCGCGAAGATTCTCGGCACCTCGAACTCGACCGGCGACACGGAGAAGGTGCAGAAGTGGGGTCCTATTCAACGGTAACGCCCAAAATCCGACACTCTTCGCCTTCAACGCCAGCGACCTGACGCCGTTAGGATACTGGGGCTTTCCTGGGCGCATCGGAGGCGTCGGCCCGCTCGACTCCGCGACGCACACGCTCTATCTGAGCGCAGCGCAGCTCGATCTCACGACGCTACCAGCGGACGGCGCGGGTGAGCAGTTCACGCCACAACAGACCATTCAAGATGCGGCGCTGGGGCGGGC